>NZ_JBHYRR010000120.1:0-218 GCF_047974155.1 Megasphaera jansseni
GGGAGCCTTGAGCGGCCCGCCGCGAACAGTTGACGATATACGTGACGGGTCCATGTGGCATGGTTTTGCGACCTGCGGCCTGCGGCCTGCGACCGGCGCTTTCTATGGTTTTGCGACCTGCGACCGGCGGCCTGCGAACTGCGTTATGGAGCAACGACGAACGACGAACGATGAACGATGAACGCATCGCCGCAGGCGATGGTTCGCGGCCTGCGAAC
>NZ_JBHYRR010000121.1:0-218 GCF_047974155.1 Megasphaera jansseni
GGGAGCCTTGAGCGGCCCGCCGCGAACAGTTGATGATATACGTGACGGGTCCATGTGGCATGGTTTTGCGACCTGCGGCCGGCGGCCTGCGAACTGCGAATGACGATTTTGACAAAATGCATTTTCTGGGATTCCCACAACGGGCCGCCCTTTAACCTCTCAGACCGCCTTTGGCGGCCAGCTCCCCTATGAAGGGAGCCTTGAGCGGCCCGCCGCGA
>NZ_JBHYRR010000122.1:0-216 GCF_047974155.1 Megasphaera jansseni
AACGGGTTTCCCTTCCAGCAGATATTGGAAATTCAAATCTCTCCGGCAGGCCGATTCAATACGACGGGAACTGAAAACCTGGTTCATGCTGGCATAAATGACGATGGCCAGTAACTGGCGTGGTGAAGCCTGATTTTTTTCGATACGAGAATACGTCTGGTACAGCGGTGATAAATCCATCCTTTCTATGAGCAGCTTCACTAACCGCACGGGATC
>NZ_JBHYRR010000123.1:0-215 GCF_047974155.1 Megasphaera jansseni
TCTAATTGCTTCGTCCTTTTTTCCAACGGCTTCTTGCTGCGATTGCCATGAATGCATCCTTTCTTATAGGGACAGTCCGAACAATCTTCACAGACATAATGGCTTTTGCATATTTTAAATCCCGTGCTGGTTGTTTCGGTCTTTTTCCCAACACAGGTCAGCTTACGGTGATTGTGGCAATAAAAGACATCATTTTTCGCGTCATAGTCCATATT
>NZ_JBHYRR010000124.1:0-215 GCF_047974155.1 Megasphaera jansseni
CAGGCCAGCTGCCTGGATTTGGACGACATTCCCGTATACCAGCCGGATGCTCCCTATACAGGAACGTTTAGCGGAAAACGAGTCCGGCGCGGCTTGTACCGCTTTGCCGATGGAAGGACGGCCAATGCCGACATCAATGGCGCCGCCAATATACTCCGCAAAAGTAAGCAGAACTTCGATTTCGAGGAACTGTGTAAGGGGCTTTTGGACAGCCC
>NZ_JBHYRR010000125.1:0-210 GCF_047974155.1 Megasphaera jansseni
AGCAGCTGCTGAAAGTGCAAGTATGTTTGTCGCCGGGGCCACGTCGGCCTATCGGATTTTCCACGATTGAGGAGGTGCTACTATGGTCTATGTCTACGATCCCGTTTCTGAAAGTCCTTGGTTCTAAGCTTTGTATTGGATGTGATTGAATTGAATAATGGTAATAAAAAATAACCGCCAACGGTGTCCTACACTGTTGGCGGTTATTTT
>NZ_JBHYRR010000126.1:0-209 GCF_047974155.1 Megasphaera jansseni
GGTGATAACTTGGCCAGATGCCATTGGTATCGCTCGTTATTATAGTAATCGATGTAATCATCGATGATGGCTTTCACCTCCTCAAAGCTTTTGGATACTGCAATTTTTTCTTTGATGTAATCTTTCATGTGGCCAAAGAAGCTCTCCTGTGGCGCATTGTCCCAACAGTTGCCTCGCCGGGACATGGATTGCCTCAATTCTTTGTCATG
>NZ_JBHYRR010000127.1:0-206 GCF_047974155.1 Megasphaera jansseni
TACAATGTAGCGGTCTATACGATTCGGCAGCATTACTTCGATACCCATCAATTCTTGCGGTACGAAGAAAATTACCCCATTTGCAAGGAAAATGAAAACTATGGCTTGTTGCAGGCCGGTGTTGCCCAGCAGATATTGAAAGTAGCCGACCGCAGTTTTCGTTCTTTTTTCGGGCTTTTGCAGAAAGTCAAGGCAGGTGACTATCA
>NZ_JBHYRR010000128.1:0-204 GCF_047974155.1 Megasphaera jansseni
TGCTGGTGACTATGTCTATATGCCTATTATACCAGAAAGAGTTAGGCAATGTATATATGAGGGAGGTTCTACACTAGGCCCCTTAAACTTAAAAGTTTTTCGTTCATAGTTCATCGTTCATCGCGATGGATTATACTGTACCCATAAGGTTGGACAGCCCCTAAGTGTTTACACCCTCGAAAGTGAACACTCGGACAATACAAC
>NZ_JBHYRR010000129.1:0-204 GCF_047974155.1 Megasphaera jansseni
GTTCGCAGGCCGCGAACCATCGCCTGCGGCGATGCGTTCATCGTTCATCGTTCGTCGTTCGTCGTTGCTCCATAACGTATTCGCAGGTCGCAGGTCGCCGTTCGCAAAACCATGCCACATGGACCCATCACGTATATCGTCAACTGTTCGCGGCGGGCCGCTCAAGGCTCCCTTCATAGGGGAGCTGGCCGCCAAAGGCGGTCT
>NZ_JBHYRR010000012.1:0-81560 GCF_047974155.1 Megasphaera jansseni
AATGGCTGGCCCCGGTCTATGAACGGATGCATGAGATACTCCTGGAAGAGCGCTGTCTCCATGCTGATGAAACACCCGTCCAGGTGCACAACGAAAAAGGCCGTAAAAATACGAGCAAGTCATATATGTGGGTCTATGCCAGCACGGCTTTGAATCCCACGCGGAAAATCCGTTTGTTTGAATATGCACCGACGCGCAGCGCCCATTGTGCAGAAACTTTCCTGGAAGGTTTCTCTGGCTACCTGCTGACGGACGACTATGTCGGCTACCGTTCCATCAAAACAGCTGGTCATTGCTTATGCTGGGCCCATGCCCGACGGAAGTTCGTCGATGCCGCTCCGACTTATGCTAAAGAAACGGATGGACTCGAAAACACCTTAGTCAAAGCGGGAATCGATCAGATCAGCCAGTTATTCGACAAGGAAAAAGAATATAAATCGCTTTCACCGGAAGAACGGTATAAACAACGCCTCAGGGAAGAAAAGCCTATCCTGGAGGTGCTCTTCGCGTGGGCAGAAAACAATGTCGACAAACTGTTGCCCAAATCGCCGCTGGCAACGGCCATGAATTATCTCCTGTCGAACCGTGACGGGCTGACCTGTTACCTCAAAGACGGGCACTGTGACATTTCCAACAACACCGCGGAAAACAGCATCCGGCCTTTCACCGTTGGTCGAAAAAACTGGCTTTTCAGTAACAGCCCCAAGGGAGCCAAAGCCAGTGCCATCGTCTACAGCCTGATTGAAACAGCCAAAGCCAACGACTTGGATCCCGAACAGTATCTGAAATACCTTTTGAAAAGCTGCCGAATACAGCAAACTTCAAAGATGCCGAAACCTTGGATCAATACCTGCCTTGGGCAACAAAGGCCCAGGAAAAATGCAAAGAATAAATAGAATCAAAGCCTCAGACTTATGAAAAAAGGATAGCATAAGTCTGGGGCTTTTTCTATACACTGATTTATTTTCCGCTTACGGTGTATAATAAGTTTAGAGTAAACAAATACGAAAGGAGTCCTTCTCATGTTTAGTATACAACAACTTGCCGATGTTTGGGGAAATTTTTTTAATGAATCGCTTCAAAATATCTTATCCCAAGAAGTATCCCTGGTTCAGATATTTCCGGACCGTCTTCGGATCGGTATGAGTAATCTCAGCAATTTCTTTAATAATACTTCCCTTTTTCCTTAAATCTCTGATATTATTGATATGGGACATTGAGAGCATTTTCCTTTCCTCCTTCATCTTTTGGTCGTGCTTAAGATAAAGAATAAATAATTTTGGGGACATGTTCAAGCTGTCCCGCTTTTTATAGGGAATTCCCTGCGGTGAAAAAAAGGGATTTCTGAAGGTGACGGAAGGTACTTTTACTATATCATAAACACAAACTTCAAAGATGCCGAAACCTTGGATCAATACATGCCTTGGGCAACAAAGACCCAGGAAAAATGCAAAGAATAAATAGAATCAAAGCCTCAGACTTATGGAGAAAGGATAACATAAGTCTGGGCTTTTTCTATACACTGATTTATTTTCCACTTACAATGGAACTTCCTACCGTCTGCAAAGCCAGATAAAGAATTAAACTGGCTCACTTTTTCATGAGCATGGTGGCTCAAAAATTCGTAATCACGTGGCTCACTTTTTCATTGACATTTACAGCTTTTCCAACGTTCGGGACATTACGGAAGATTATGAGCTTTCTTGATAAATTTCTGTGGATATGATATATTATTATCAGAAAATTTGTTCGTTTGGAATTCCAAAACATTTTTAATGGATTATGATAGAATTAATCAAGCAGAGCATTGAAATTGCTGATTTTATAGTTATGGGAATCAAACTATCGGTTAAGGGGAGGGACCTTAATGAAGGCCATTTGTTATCATAATACCAAATTGACGTTACCTAATTGGAATCCCAATGACCAGTTAAATGAAGAATGTCCCTTGGGGTTTGCTTATGAATCGGGCGATTTCTATGTTCATATGTATGGTGGGGGAGACGGACTGTATACTATTTCGCCCGGAATTACCGTAATTGAAGGAAAAACAGAAGGGAGTTCACTTGAGCAATGGGCAGTTAAGCGATTTGGTGCGGAAAATATTCAGATAATGTGTGAGGAAGTTGGAGTTACGCATCCTTCTATCTGGAGACCAGGACTATATACTTATGATGAGCTGCGACAGGGCCTACATTACTTACCTTTTAAAAAAGAAGATGAAGATCAGGCATTGTTTCTGTTACTTCAAAAACTTATTAATATATTCACTTATATAGAGCCGGCAAACTGTAACTTATCCTGTTATGGACATCGAATCAGAGAACTGATTATCCTTGCTTCTACGGAGTTTGAAAATCAGTGTAGGAATATATTGAGAGCAAATAATATTTCTCCACGAGGAAAAGATTATATGTCAAAAGATTTTGTGAAGTTAAACGCATTGGCTCATCTTACTGAATATGAAATTATGTTTAAACCTTTTGCGAACTTGTGCCCGTTTAAACCTTTCGACAATTGGAATGAAGAAAGACCTACTCAATCTCTTGTATGGTATGATAAATATAATCGTGTAAAGCATAATCGGACAAATGATTTTGCAGCTGCTTCACTGGAAACAGCGTTAAATGCTATAGCAGCTAATATTATTTTATATTCAGTACAATTTGGACCTTATTTGCTTTCTAATTTTTCTTCTGTCTTGTCCAGTTGTTTTAACCAATATATTCGTTTATCATTAGTGAATCCGGATATTACAACTTTTTATATTCCAAATATTAAGTTCAATGATAATATAACAAAGGATTATTTTGTTTATGATGCGTTCCGTGAAAGATTCATAAAACCATGGACTGTCATATCATGTGAATGATGATAGAGAAGTGAGCCATTTAAGACATTCGTGATCATGAAAAGTGAGCCACCTCTAAAAATCACTTTTTTCGCCGCAGGAAATTTTATGACTTCTTGAAAATTTCAATATGATTTATTTATGAAATTATCATACAATTGTAGTATAATAATATCGATACATATAATTGCTTATGGGGGTAATTCTTTCTGTAATTTTTCTTGGGTTAAGTATCACTCTTGACATGAAAATTCCTTTTTGTAAAAATGTTTATTAAATTTGCAATCGAATTTAAAGGAGTGTATTGCCATTATGACAATTCTTCCTGTTAATCTTTTGGTAGAAAATGGCGTATGCGGGTGTGATTTCAGCTATTTTAAAACGGCAGGAAGAATTTCCCTTTAATCACAAGGTATACGCGCCATTGGGGTCAAATTCCCACACACCCACCACTTATTTATCTGAAAAATTGCAATTCTACTTGAGTTGCAGTTTTTCAGATTTTTTATCTAGTATGCGTGTGTTTTGTCAGTGAAAAATTGTATTACGACCTTATAGCTTCGCAAACGGTTGAAAGGAAATGTAAAAAAAATAAAGGAGTTGAATCTGATTATTTTGTATGAACTAATATGTTCATTGAAATATTAGTTATATGATTTTTTGTGTTTTCATTAAATCCAGTACCACTTTAATTGGATTGCTAATTTATTCATTGTAAAGGAATATTTTCTTGTAAAAAGTGCTATTAATAGTTTTATTCTTGACCTAAAAGAATATTCATGCAATTATATGTAACAACTAAAAGTAGGCGTCAGTTCATATCAATAGTGGCCGAAAGCAATAGACCGAAATTTTTATTATAGTGATGATACATATATGGAGAAAATAAAAATGAAAAAATATTATCAGTATTATCTCGATATAACAGGAGACAAGTTGTTTGAAGGTCTTTTAGGGTATGGCATGTTTTCAGATCGATTGCCACCTATTTTTTCTTCTGCTGATTTTTTTGAGAAAAGCAGTAAAATTGAACAATATTTACAATCAGATAAGAAATGTCATGATTATTTGAGTTTCAATGTATTAAGAAATACTGGCGATTATAGAACTATTAATATACCTAACCCGATTGCTTATTACCACCTATGTTGTTTTTTACGAGAAAATTGGAAGGAAATTCAAAATTATTTTAAAGCAACTACCAATGATCAAGATATTAATATCAGTCAAATTCATTTACAGTATAGGGGAAATAAAAAAAGCCTTTTCGAAATGAAATCATATGAATCAAAGTATGAATTAGCTACAGAAGATAGCTTAATAGTTGGGAAAAGATATTGTGTAACCGCTGATATTTCTTCTTGCTTTCCTAGTATTTATACTCATGCAATTCCTTGGGCATTAATTGGAAAAAACAAAGCGAAAAAGGAAAGGAGTAATGACTACTGGTATAATGGCCTGGATAAATGGTGCAGAAACGTTACTAATGGGGAGACGCATGGAATATTAATTGGACCACATTATTCAAACTTAATTTCAGAAATTGTTCTCACGAAAATAGATCAAAAAATCATGTCCGATAAATGGCAGTTTGTTCGATACATTGATGATTTTCATTGCTATACAAAAAGTGAAAATGATGCAAATGCATTTTTAATACAGTTATATAAAGCATTGCAAGAATTTGGGTTAACATTGAATAGGAAAAAGATTTCAATTACAAAATTACCTCAAATTAATAAGGATGCTTGGATTTCAATACTTAATTCTGATGCAATTGTGGAGGATAAAGAAATAACTAGTTGCCGTAAATTAAAAGCTTTTTTTGATAAAACATTGAAATTAATTACTGAAAATGATGATAATATAGCTATACTTAATTATGCAATAAAAATTATATCTAGCAAAAAAATGGTCTCTAAAGTGAAGAAATATTTTATTGAATATGTATTTCATTTAATTTTTATTTATCCCTATTTGATTACTATACTAAATAAATGTGTGTTAAAAAAGTATGAAATATCACAAATAAAACTAGAGAATTATATATCATTATTGTATAGTGAAGGAAGAGAGCAGGGCAATATTGAGGAACAATGTTATGCGATTTATTATGCTATTATTTATAATCTGCATATAATTTCACTTGAAAATTTGTTTAAAAGTGTTCAAATGGAAATGAGTAAAGAGTTAGATGAAGATAATAATGGAATACTTAATTTATTGATATGGTGTTATTTTAAAAATAAGAAACAAAATGATGTAGTAGAAACAATTGAAGACTATGCAGCTACATTGACAAATGAAAGAGAAGGAAATATAGACGATAATTGGCTTTTTCTTTATGAAATATTACCTAAAAATAAATTAAATCAACCTTATAAGGCTATGAAAGACGAATCTATTTCTTTTTTATCACCTGAATTAAAGGAATATATAGATAATATGGGTACATAATCCTATCAAAAAATAGCGAAACACAGGGCATAAACATTTTTTTATGAGCAACTGATAGATTGTGACAATAAAACGTATCTTTAGTTACATCGCTTTACCAACTTTTGTGCCATTACGGTAGTTTGTGAAGAGCGTTTGTACAAGGCTTGAACTAAGTCCGTTGAAATCTTAAGACATAATGAATTCATCGCGCCACTCTTTTGAGTTGATGTGTTTTAGTGAATTCATTATACTTCAAAGTTATGATTACGCGATATTTATTTGTCTTTAAATTGTTGTATATAAGTGGTTTATAATTTGCTCTATGAATAGAAAGGACATCATGTCATGGATAAAAAGGTTATAACGCTGAATCATTTAGATTCTTTCACAAAGGCTTTTTATGAAGAATCAAGGAGGATGATTCGTTCTGCCATGGCAGAACATAATCTTATCATTTTTGTCGGTGCAGGAGTGTCATTAGATTCGGGTATGCCGTCTTGGAGTCAAGCGATTTCGCAGATTGCAAAGAAATTGGATGTTTCTCCTGGCGATATCGACAATCTGAAAATTCCCCAATATTATTTTAATGCCAGAGGGAAAAATGATTATACGCAGCTGATACATCAAATTTTCAAGTATGGAATTCATTTACAAACAATGCCCGTGCATAAAAAAATTATCGAATTTAATGCAGATGTGATGATTACAACAAATTATGATCATCTTTTGGAGCAGGCAGCAGAAGAATATGGCGAAATTCTATATGTTGCTAGCAAAGATAGCGAACTTCCTTATAAGCGGGGAGCAGAACTTATTAAGATGCATGGTGATTTTGAGCATGATAATTTTGTACTCAAAGAGGATGATTACCTGAACTATGAGCAGAACTTTCGCCTCATAAAAAACTACATTACTTCGCTGGCAGGGACTAAAACTATATTATTTATAGGCTATAGTTTTAATGATCCTGATTTGAAGCAGATCTTTTCATGGCTCAAAAATATACTTCTGGGAGATTTTAGACATGCTTATATGATATCGGTTGGTCAGTATGACCGGTATGAGGAAAATTATTATAAAAACTTTGGAATCAATACCATCTATGCGAGCTTGTTTCAAAATGACGGAGAAAAACTTTCCAAAACGGAAAATCTCAATCGCGTTTTAGATTGGCTATTACAGGACGATTCCTTGGAAACTATTCTTGATGCACTGTGGAGAAAAATTGGGGTATATCGTTATATGAAAGTGCCTTATGCTAATCATGTTATTGACTGTTTGAAACCTTATTTTGAGGTTAGAATTGATTATTCCGGTGATTTTTCTTTTGAATTTACGCTATCCCCTAGAATACCTCCACGTGACATAATATCATCAAAGCAAAATGGTTTGACTGAACCGCTTATTCTATTTTCTAAGTTCTGTTATGTTGCGCATAAATCTGCCGGAGAGTATTCAGGGAAAGAAAAGGTAGAGTCAACAGCGTGGTATAAAGAATTTGAGAATGCTGTTCATAGTGATGACATTATAGACATTGCTAGTGTACAGGTCGCAAAGAAATATTTGCACTTTTCAAAAGATGAATGGGAGAAAGTTAGTACATTTTTGGAGGTAATGGTAAAAAGTGGGTTATCTGGTTTATTAATTTCCAGTGAGGGTGAAAAAATTATAATCCCACTCAGTTCTTTGAATGAGAAGCCTGATGATATACTGCCTGCTATGGAGAATTTCGATTTTCAAAAGTTGGAAAATTTTAAAGATGGTAATGAACAATTACTTTCAGTCGGTGATGCAGATTCATATTTAAAACAGGCTCATTTATGTTATTTATTAGAGGATTATGTAACGGCATATTTTTACTCCAAGCAGGCAGCCTATTTATATTTTCATCAGAACGATTATGCTAGATACTTTATAGCCAAATGTAATCAACAATTTTTGGGAGATTTTATCCATTCTAGATTTAACAACAATGAGGCAGTTGAAAAAATCAAGGAAGAGTTGGAACGTCTTGACTTAAATAGGATATTTATGCAGATACCTGATTTAACGGATGGTCATGCAGGGAATAAGGGCAAAAATGAATTTTTAAAGGAAATCTACTCATTCAGCTTGGCTTATAACATGTTACAAAATACTGTTAAGGAGGCACAGAAAGTAGAAGATGAGGCAAACTCAAATTATATAATTTTTGGAGGAGCCCCGGCGTACCAGAAGATACGGGCTCAAGTAAAGAATTTCTACCATTATATGGAGGGAAATCATTTATTTATTGATCGCTTTGAAGATATAAAAATGGTCTTTGGGAAGGCTGCATCAGCTTTAATTTCTTCTGCTTTGGCAGAGGATAAGATACAAGATACTACAACTAATCCGGTTGCCATACCTACACAAAATATCCACGAAACTGAAATTCAAGTATTCGATCTCTTTCTGGCAATCAGGTATTTATCCGATAATGAGATCGAACAATTGTTTCAAAGACGTAATATGGGAACCGTTTCCAGCAGTGGAATGGAATATTTATCATTGGTTTCTAAAAATTTAACCAACAGTTCGAGCAGTTCGAGTCGTTTATGGAATTACTCTCAATATCTATCTTCGTTATTTGCCATTATTGGGCATATCAAACTAGAAGATAGACTGGTAGCTTCTGCTTTATCCACTGTGATTAGGCTGTTGTCATTAGATTTACTGGGGATATTTAGGCAAAATTTTAATGCAATTAGACGAATTATTGAGCAGATTGGTAAACAGCAACTGATAAAAAAAGACTCTACGTCAGCAAATAGTTTATTACAACTGGCGGATAAGATTTTGGAAATACTGCCATTAGTAAATGATGAAATTATGATAGATGAGTTGACAGATATTATGAGTGCTTCGCTTTGGAATTTAAATGAAGCACAGATATCTCATGATAGAAGTGATAGAGTGAAGGAACTTTTGCAAAATAACGATTATAGAAATGCAAGTTTTTTTATTTATACCTATCTACAGTGTTCAGAAAATACACAAAGGCTCATTAGGGAATGGATAAAAAACTGGAATCCGGGAAATTCTGTAGAAGATTACAGGACATACTTGGTTGGCATCCAGGCTGGCGCTATTTCGATGAGTCCAGCGCAGAAAGAGAAGATTGTTCAATTCCTTAAGGAACAAGAAACTTCGTATGTAGATTATCGTAAAAGAGGGATTCTTGACTCTCGGAATCAGAGTCTAGTAAGATGTATTCTTAATCTGGTCTCTATTGCAATTATAGGAAAAGTTGAGGATAAAACCTGGATAATTAAAATCTGTAAAGAATATCAGTTGAAGTTAGCGCTATGGTTGCTTGATATGAATAATGAAGATAATTGGAAAGACTTTCAACCTGAATGGTTAAATCAGTGTGATTCCAAACTGCTGCAACGTATTGCAGAGAATAAACAGTGGTGCTTTAAGATTGCAACTATAATCAAGAAAGAATATCTGGAGAGGAAAATTGATGAGAGTGTAATAGAAAAATACTTCCGGTATTTCGCATGAATAGTTTGTGGATGGGATGGAATGGTGCCATCCTATTTCATGAGTACCCCTTCTTTATCTTTCTATAAAACAGTTCTGAGCTAGCATGTCTTTTGTGAAGTTAAATCACCAATTATATAAAAATATATTTATTTGAATATTGGAGCCGCAAAATACTGGGAGAAGTGATGAAATGCCGAAGTTTATGAAACTGTTTCCTGCTTACATATATATGACTGTTACCTTGAAGTTTCTATTTATAGGTATAGCGACTGGAGAGTTTATATATATACTGCTTTCTGGATTTTTGGTCATTATTAATCATACGATATACACTGGTATTCTCTTTTTTATGCAATTAATTATTATTGCTTTCATGGTATTGTCCTTGTTCATACCGAATAATTTAGCAAAAGTACGTAGAATGTTTTGCGGAAGATGGGACCTTATATTGTGTTATCTGATTGGGAGCGCTATTCCTATATCTTTTCAGGGGTTTTATATAAGCGAAATTTTATATAAACTTACAGGATTACAATATATATTAATTGAACTTGGATTTTTTATTCCTTTTGCTATCAAATCATATTACCAGAATATGAATGATGAATTGACAAAACAGGAAATTCCTTCTTCCTCTTTTTTTAATGATACTGCCTTAAATAATGACGATGATTTGTTGCAGCGTGGCCCATTAGCAGAAGATTTTGCTAATAAAATTTATGATAATAAATCGGCGAATAGTATTATTTGGGGTGTGGAAGGACCCTGGGGGATAGGAAAATCATCATTCATTAATCTTTGTGAGAAAAGTCTACAAGAAAATCATCCTGAAGAGGTTATTGTTGGTAGATTTAATGCGCTAAAGTATAGTGGGAAATATAAAGATATTTCAACTCCTCTTTCTGAATTTTTAAGAGAAACTGTCTATGAAGCATTAAAATGTCCGGAATTGGATATATTACTTGCAGAGTATCAGAAACTGGTAAAAGGAATAGGAATTAATGTGTTGGGTATATCTTTAAATGTCAATGTTTTACAGTGGAACGCATCAAAAGTTTTTACATATATTAGCGCAACTCTGAAGAGAACAAATAAAAAATTTATCTTTGTTATTGATGACCTTGATAGGCTAAATGAAGAGGAAGTTTATACGCTCCTTTATTCTATCAAGGAAATCTTTAATTTTCCTTTTATAAATTATATTCTTTGCTATGACCTTGATAACCTTTCTAAAGGAATGGAAACTGATAAGATAGCTCAAAAGAATGTTGAATTTTTGGAGAAGTTTGTGCAAGTTAAGGTCTGCCTGTTTGTGCATAAAACAGATTTACTTCACGTTCTTGATGAGAATATTAATGCTTTGGCAACAAATATGAGTCTTGATGTAGAGATGAATAAGAAAGCGCTGACAGGGATAAAAAGAATTTTGCAATCCGATGATGCGCCGGAATATATGGCTTTCCTTGGAGACCTTAGAAAGATTAAGCGGTTTATTAATACTTTAACGGCGCTTGATATTCAAAGTGTGGACTTCCCTAACTACGACTTTGATGAGCAGAAATTAACAGAACTTATACTTCTATATATGTATTTTCCTGCTGTTTTCAGAAAGATATACATGAAGGAATCTTGGAGCAGGCTTAATTATTTTACTTCTTATCATGATTATCTACAAAACAAGCCTATGATGGGAAAAGATGTCGTTTCAGAAATGGATAGGCTAAAGGACTTCTTTCCTGGGGCAGAATATCTATTACGAAGCTTGTTTTCTATAGACGAATCAAAGCCTACGATATCATCAACTTTTACTAGAAATGCTCTTGAAGTGAGATATAAAAAATCACTTCTTTTATATATGGATTTGATTGTTGATCGGACTAAGAAGTCAGAATATGAACAAACGAATTTTTATATTAATTGTGCTAATAAATATCTTAATGACAAAGAAAGTCTTGATGATGTTTTTAAGAGTCTTAGAAAAGAAGTTTACCATGCAAAGCTTTGGCGTATTTTAGCATACCATGAATTTGTGAATTTAACGAAGAAAGAAATTGCTGAAATTATACAGTATGGCTTAAGTATCAGAATGCGTTATTCATATACCGGAGATGAATTCCATATAGGGCTAAGAAATATGATTTTGGGTTATTTCTTGAATTTATTCAGGTATTTGGAGCATAACAGAGACGAACAAAATACTAGAAATTTTATTGTTAATACGATATTTGGGGGTAATGGGATTATTGATGTGATTTCTCAAGAAAAAAGTGGCATTTTAGGAATATATGATTTGTTGCAGTTTAGGCTTCGGTGCTGCTACAGTCGTCATGTGGCCCCGGGCATGGATTTGGATATTTTTGTATATAAGATTATAGGTTCATTTGATAATTCAACGTTTCATGTAGGTTCAAATGTTAACGTTTTAGAATTTACAAAAGATGAAATGAGAGTCTTTACTCAAAGATTTTTTAGCATATTTAAAAAACGATATATGGACAGGCATATTAATTTTATGAAAATGATTTATGACCTGACTCCTGCAGTATTAGAAGGGGATCAAACATTAACTAGTCAAGAAACTATTGATTCTTCTAGCGCTCAGAAAATAAAAAATGGCATTTTAACGTTTATTACTTACCAGATTGGAAATTGCCGTCTGGATGAAACAGGAATCGGATGTGGATATTATGATGAAAAAGGCATGGAGGATAAACAGGGCATTCGAAGAGCATTTTCAAAGTATTTATTTAGTGATGTATTTGTTGATTCTTTTTATTGGCAAAGCTTTCTTTTGATTCTTGCTAAAAATGATTATTCACTTATGAAATCAGGTAACGTAAACTGCGATAGAGTAATCGAGGCCATAGAGGAAGAACAACTCAAGTCATGGTGGCTTGATAATAGGGAAAAAATGATGGAGTTTAATTTGAGGGTTGAAAGTTTTAAGCTCCAAGCGAATGGAATAAGCAGTCAGGAAATTTTAAAGATGTATGGCGTGGCTTTGGATGAAAAATTTAAAAGCAATCCCGATGCCAGCGGGAATATTAATGTTGAGAAGAAAACGCTATGACATCGGTAATAAATTGGATTACCCCAAAGCAACAGTAGAATATACCTTGCGGCGTCCTGAATTAAAAGATGCTTTTCGGACTTATCTGAATCAGTACACATAATGCGATAAAAGCCATGGACTTTCTAAGTTCGTGGCTTTTTCAAATTTCGGGACATTGCGGAATGCCATTGGATATCTTGCTAATTTGCCCTAGTTATGATATATTGAACTTAGAATATTTGTTCGTTTACTGCGCGGTGAAGCAGGTGAATAAAAATTCGTGATTTGGAGCGTGAATTGTATGGATAATTTTGTGCATATACAAGGGTTGCATATTAAAAACTTTAAAGCATTGGCAGATATTAAGATGGGGCGTTTATGGAATGAGCAGGCGGCAGAGCCGTTGACCCCGATTACTACGGTCATTGGTAAGAATGGAACGGGGAAGAGTTCCTTGATGGATGCTTTTGGATTTTTGGCGGATTGTTTGAAATATGGGGTGGAAGTAGCTTGCGATGAACAGAATCGGGGCGGCTATGAAAAAATTCATTCTTTAGGGAAAGAAGGGCCGATTTCTTTTGAAATCTATTATAAAGAAAGTCGTAATGATCGGCCGATTACGTATGAGCTAGCGATTGATTTGGACAAGGAAGGGCGGCCTTTTGTTTTGAGTGAACGCTTGCGGCAGCGGCGTAAGGGACAGCGATGGGGGCAACCCTATTCGTTTTTGATATTGGAGAATGGTGAAGGCCGAGTCTGGAAGGGAAATGCGGACGGAACGCAAAACGAATTCCTTGATTTAAAAGGGGAAGAATCACGGGATAGTGAAGTTATATCCATGGATGATAAGCGCAGATTAGGCATTGCCACTTTGGGAACTTTGAAAGCTCATCCACGTATCGCTGCTTTCCGGAAGTTTATTGAAGGGTGGTATTTAAGCTATTTTACGCCTGATGCGGCACGCAGTCTGCCCATGGCCGGGGCACAAGCGAAGTTATCGCGGCATGGTGATAATTTGGGCAATGTCATTCAATTCATGGAACGGGAATATCCTAAGAAGTTCAAAGAGATTTTGTATAAGATTTCTCAAAGGATACCAGGTATCCAAAAAATCGATACCATGAAGACACCGGATGGCAGGCTGCTCATACGCTTCAATGACAGGGGATTCAAAGATCCGTTCTATGCACAGCAAATGTCAGACGGCACGTTAAAGGTATTTGCATATATGATTTTACTGGCGGATCCCAATCCATCCCCGTTCATTTGTATCGAAGAACCGGAAAACGGGCTCTATCATAAGCTTTTGGAAGTGTTTGTGCGGGAATTGCGGGAAGAAACGAAGCGGAGCAAGAATGCGCCGCAGATTTTTGTGACGACTCACCAACCTTATTTAGTGGATGCTTTGCAGCCTAATGAAGTTTGGATTTTAAGGAAGCAGGAAGATGGTTTCTCGACGATACAAAGAGCCAGTGACATTGAGCTAGTTGATAATCTATGTAAAGAAGGACTGCCTTTAGGCGGGTTATGGTATAGTGATTATCTGGATGGGGATGATTCGTAATGCATCTTGATTTTCTCATTGAAGATGTTTCTGGCAAGACCATGCTGGAAATCTTACTGCCAAAAGTGCTGCCGGCAGATGTTTCTTATACAGTGTATAGCTATAAAGGTGTCGGACGGATTCCGGGAAAGATGCATTCTGCCAAAGCCATAAAAGGAAAACAGCTTTTGGATAATCTTCCCAGGTTATTGAATGGTTTTGGAAGAACTTACCATAATTGGGGTGAATCATATAAAGGGCATGTCGTTGTGATTTTCGATTTGGATGATAAGTCCCTTGATGAATTCTTGGCACAGCTGCATCAATTGTTAGAGTGGTGTCAAGTGGCGCCAGAAACGTCATTTTGTATGGCTATTGAAGAAGGGGAAGCTTGGTTTTTGGGAGATGCCAATGCACTGTTTAAAGCGTATCCTCATGCGAAAAGACAAGTCTTGAAGACGTATAAGCAGGATTCGATTTGCGGCACATGGGAAAAGTTGGCGGACGTCGTTGGCTATGATTACAGGGATAAATCTTATCAGGAAGTAGGACTCAAGAAACGAGAATGGGCTGAGAAGATAACGCCTTATATGGAAGCCGAGAATAATCAGTCACCGAGTTTTCAGTATTTGTTGGACGAGCTGAAACGTATTGTTTGAAGATGGCGCCTGCGTTTTTAGATTGAAAGGAGAGCGACATGTACAACCATTTGTCATTGAAACGATTTATTTTAGCCGGTTTTTTGTGTAGTTCTTTATCCATTTTGGCGGTGCAGGCCGCTGAGCCGGCTTCGCTGGCAGAACAGGCGCATCGTGAGGTACATACGACGACGGTGACGCAGACGGAATCGCATTCGTCGACGCGTGAGTCGGCGTCGCATTCGGGCTGGAGTGTCAGCCGCCCTTCGTCATTGGGGGATGTTATTTTTCCGGCGATGGCCAGGCATTTGCCGCCGCCGGGGATGGAGACGATTTCTTCGCAGGTCAAAGAGGAATACGATGCCAATTATAAGGACGGTGTCCTGGCTGCGGTCAAGGACGGTACCGATAAGTGGGGCCTGATGGGCACAGACGGAAAATGGCTCATGACGCCGGCGTATAAGTCCCTGTCCTATGTCGGTAAAGGCGTGTTTATGACGGATGGGAAGAGAGGGACGGCTTATGTCGATAAGCAGGGCGCACCGGCGGTTTGGCCGGAGAAAGCAGCAGCATCGGTCCATTTCTTCAAGGATCAGGGCCGTTATGGTATTCAGGACAAGAACGGGAACATCGTAGTGGCACCGACGTATAAGGCCGTGCTGGCTGACTTCAGTGAAGGCCTGGCTTTCGTCAAGGACGATAAGGGCGAGAAAGTGGCCATTGATGAAAGCGGCCGGGTCCAGTTCGCTGCGCCGTATGATGTCATTTTGCCCTATCACCACGGTCTGGCGGAATACCAGCGCAGGGTCAGCCATTTCAACCTGGGCGGTTTCCTCGCCGGCGCGCTGATTGGCTCGTCGACGCATTCCGTCTACTATGATGACGAAGTGACGCCTCTGACCTATGACGGTGTGAAGCGGGGCTATCTCGACCGCGTCGGCAATATCGTCATCGACAGCAAAAACGATGCCGTTTATCCGATGACGGAATTTGGCACCTTCGTCCGCAATAAGGGGAAATTGGGCTTTGTCAATCGCCAGGGGCAGTATCTGATCGCGCCGGGAAATTACACTCTTGACGATGGCCTTTTGGATGATGTCGACGGCTTCGTTTCTTTGAAAGATAAAGAGAGCGGGAAATGGGGCGTCTTCAGCATGGTCGACGGGGCACAGGTCATCGATTTTGCCTATGACGGCGTACAGTTCCTGGGGTCACAGCGTCTTTTGCTGACGAAAGGCGATAAAAATATGCTCATCAATGAGGAAACAGGGGCCTTCGTTGCGGAATTCCCGGCCAGCGTGAAATGGATGGCTTTCCTCCTAGACGATTATACCTGGTGCTGGAACGATAAGAAAGAGTATGCCATTGTCGACAGGAACGGTCAGGTCCAGTACCGTGCTGCCGCCGACCAGATCCAGGACGTCAAAGGCTTCCGCAACGGCCTGACGCCGGTCAAGACAAAGACAGGCTGGGGCATCATGGATCATCAAGGCCAGTGGATCGTAGAGCCGCAGTATAAAGAAATTACCATGGTGTAGGGACGGCTCTAAATCCAGTCACTCTCCTTGACGGGTAGGAAAATTATGCTATAATGGAGGTAGGAAAAGAATGATATTGTTAGAAGTGTATATGTAACACGAAGACCCCCGGGGCGGCATCCTCGGGGGTCTTCTTATATGTGGCGTTCAGCAGAAACGCATTGGGGCTAGTTGCTCATACGAGTAATAATGGTGTCTAACCACTTGCAAATGTAGTAGGAGACTACACTTGCCATGACAGCCATAAAGAATTGAATGATATTGTTGCGCATATGTAACACCCCTTCCGCGCTCGGTGTAGGGGATGAGCAACACTGATATTATATCATAACTTTGTATGGCAGGGTCTTTTTTGGTATAATTAGGTGTTGAATTTTACTGTGAGGAGTGATTTTTTTGAAAGGGATTGTATTAGCTGGGGGTAGCGGGACGCGGTTGTATCCGCTGACGATGGTGACGTCTAAGCAGTTGTTGCCGGTATATGATAAGCCGATGATTTATTATCCGTTGTCGACGTTAATGTTGGCTGGGATTCGGGATATTTTGATTATTTCGACGCCGACGGATTTGCCGAATTTTGAACGGCTTCTGGGGGATGGGTCCCGCTATGGCATCCATTTGAGTTATAAGGTGCAGCCTTCGCCGGATGGATTGGCTCAGGCTTTTATTTTAGGGGAAGAATTTATCGACGGGGAACCGTGCGCCATGGTTTTGGGCGATAATATTTTCTACGGTGCCGGTCTGACCCGCCATTTGCAGCAGGCTGCGGCTAACACGGAAGGGGCCACGGTATTCGGTTATTACGTCGATGATCCGGAACGGTTCGGTGTCATTGAGTTTGACGAGCAGGGCAAGGCGATTTCTATTGAAGAAAAACCGGCACAGCCTAAGACGAATTATGCCGTTACGGGGCTGTATTTTTATGATAAGCATGTCTGTGAATATGCCAAACAGGTCAAACCCTCGGCACGGGGTGAATTGGAAATCACCGATTTGAATAAGATGTACCTGGAAAAGGGCAATCTCAACGTCGTGACACTGGGGCGGGGCTATGCCTGGCTCGATACGGGAACAGTCAACAGCCTGAGCGAAGCCTCGAATTTCGTCAAAGCCGTAGAAACCAGAGCCGGCATCCAGATCGCCGCCTTAGAAGACATCGCCTACGGCCACGGCTGGATCGACAAAGCCACCCTCATGGAAAGCGCTGACAAATACGGCAAGAGCCCGTATGGACAATATCTGAAGAAAGTCGCGGAAGGGAGATTTTTGAAGGATGCTTTTTAAAGAATTAAAAAGCAGCAGTTAGGGATTAGTATTTTGTATTAGTGGCTCGTGGTTCGTGGTTCGTGGCTAGTAATGAAGGGTGTGTATTTGGCATAACATTTATTCTTATCTTTTTGAACGAAAGGAGTAGGTGGTATGTCTGTAAAATATTATCAGGAGCTTATTGTTTGGCAAAAAGCGATGCGTTTGGCTCGTGAAGTTTATACTATCGCGAGGCAGTTGCCAGCAGAGGAAAAGTTTGCATTAGCTGATCAAATACGAAGGTCAGCCGTGTCTATTCCTTCCAATATTGCAGAAGGGCAATCAAGGGGAACGAGTAAAGATTTTATCCATTTTTTGCATATTGCTCGTGGGTCTAATGCTGAATTGATGACTCAAATCCTGTTGTGTGTTGATTTTGGATATATCAATGACGAAACTGCACGCAGTGTCAAAAATTTGAGCAATGACGTTGGCCGGCTGATAAATGCCCTGATTGCACGGTTGAAATCCCTTTGAATGAATAGATAAAATAGCAAACCTAGCTAGCCACGAGCCACGAACCACTAGCCACTTATCGTATAAAGATAGTTCGTATAAAAGGAGTGAACTCTAGCATGAATATAATAATCACCGGCGGTGCTGGTTTCATTGGTTCGAATTTTGTGTTTCATATGTTGAAGGAGCACCCGCAGGACCGGGTGATTTGTTTAGATAAGTTGACGTATGCTGGGAATTTGTCTACGTTGGCCCCGGTTATGGACCAGGATAATTTCCGTTTTGTCAAGGCTGATATTTGTGACCGCAACGCGGTGTATCAGTTATTTGAAGAGGAACATCCCGATGTAGTCGTCAATTTTGCAGCGGAATCGCATGTCGATCGGTCTATTGAGAATCCGGCGATTTTCTTGGAAACGAATATCATGGGGACGGCTGTGCTCATGGATGCCTGCCGCAAGTATGGTATCCAGCGCTATCATCAGGTATCGACGGATGAAGTCTATGGCGATTTGCCCTTAGACCGGCCCGATTTGTTCTTTACGGAAACGACGCCGATTCACACGTCCAGTCCGTATAGTTCCTCAAAGGCTTCGGCTGACCTCCTGGTATTAGCCTATCATCGAACCTATGGTTTGCCGGTGACCATCAGCCGCTGCTCCAACAACTATGGGCCTTATCATTTTCCGGAAAAGCTGATTCCCCTTATGATCATCAATGCCCTGCATGACAAGCCCTTGCCTGTCTATGGGGACGGCCTCAATGTCCGCGATTGGCTCTATGTTGAAGACCATTGTCGGGCTATCGACCTCATCCTTCAGAAAGGCCGTGTCGGCGAAGTCTATAATGTCGGCGGCCATAATGAAATGAGGAATATCGACATCGTTAAATTGATTTGCAAAGAATTGGGCAAACCGGAAAGCCTCATCCATCATGTCACCGACCGCAAAGGCCATGACCGCCGTTACGCCATCGACCCGACGAAAATCCATGAAGAACTGGGCTGGCTGCCGGAAACGAAATTCGCCGACGGCATCAAGAAAACCATCCAGTGGTACTTGGACCACGAAGACTGGTGGCAGCCTATCATTTCCGGGGAATACCAGCAGTATTACCAGAAGATGTATGGGAACCGGGACTGAAGTCCCGGCCGCAGGTCGCAGTTCGCAGGCCGCAGTTCGCCTCGGACTCAGATGCCGCTGAGCGGCGACAGACTCAAAGTGACAACGACGCTTCGGGATACCTTCAGCGCGTAGCGGGCCGCCTTATCAGGACGGCCCCTACGAAATCGCATTCAGGCGATAAAAAAATTATGCGGCTACACCGCATCTGTAGGGGCCGTCCCAAAGGGCGGCCCGTTGCGAACAGTTGAGAATAATTCCTAGTCGGTTAATATGGCATGCAGTACGTTATACATCGCTATTCTGAACGGGCGCCCCGCGTGGCGCCCCTACGAAATCGCATAGAGGCGATGGGAAAAGAACCTCTCAGCCAGCTGTGCTGACAGCTCCCCTTCACAGGGAGCCTTTCGATGAACGACGAACGAATTACGATGAACGATAAAGGCGGCCTGCGAACGGCGACCTGCGGCCTGCGTTTACTTGATAATGATGATGTAATAAGAATGTATGAAAGGGGAAGCTATTTTCATGAAAATATTTGTAACCGGTGTGAATGGCCAGTTGGGTCATGATGTGATGAATGAATTGGCCTTGCGTGGACATGTGGGTGTGGGGAGCGATTTGGCTCCGGCTTACAGCGGCATCGCTGATGGGACGGTGGTGACGACGGCACCGTATGTGTCTTTGGATATTACTGACGCGGATGCGGTACGGCGTGTCATTATGGAAGTCCGGCCGGATGCGGTCATTCACTGTGCGGCTTGGACGGCTGTCGATATGGCCGAAGATGATGATAAAGTGGCTCAGGTCCGGGCGGTCAATGCCGGCGGGACGCAGCATATTGCCGATGTCTGCAAGGAATTGGACTGCAAGATGCTCTATCTCAGTACGGATTATGTGTTCAACGGGCAGGGGACGGAGCCATGGCAGCCGGACTGCAAGGATTATCAGCCTCTCAATGTCTATGGCCAGACGAAGCTGGAAGGGGAACTGGCAGTATCGCAGACGCTGGAAAAATATTTTATCGTCCGCATTGCCTGGGTATTCGGTCAGAACGGCAAGAATTTCGTCAAGACCATGCTTAATGTCGGCAAGACCCACGATACGGTTCGCGTCGTCAATGACCAGATCGGGACGCCGACGTATACCTTTGATTTGGCCCGGCTGTTAGTGGATATGATTGAAACCGATAAATACGGCTATTACCATGCGACCAATGAAGGCGGCTATATTTCCTGGTATGACTTTACCTGTGAAATCTATCGCCAGGCCGGCTATACGACGAAAGTCATCCCCGTCACGACGGAAGAATACGGCCTGTCCAAAGCCAAACGGCCCTTTAATTCCCGCTTAGATAAGAGCAAACTCGTGGCCAATGGATTCCGGCCGCTGCCCGATTGGAAAGACGCCTTGCGGCGGTATTTGGGAGGTCAGGACTGAAATCCCAGTGCCTGACGGCCCAAAAGGGAGTTTTTCGATGAACGACGAACGACCTACGATGAACGACAAGAGCGGCCTGCGTTTAATTGAATATGTTATAATAAAGGAAGCATACATGAAGGGAGATACAACAATGGGTCAGATACAGGTAGAAAAGAATGTAGGCGGTATTGACGGGCTTTGTGTCATTATGCCGACGGTTCATGGCGATGGCCGTGGATATTTTATGGAAACGTATAATCAGAAGGATATGGAGGAAGCGGGATTTCACATCAATTTTGTCCAGGATAATCAGTCTATGTCGACGAAAGGGGTCTTGCGGGGCCTTCATTTCCAGAAGCATTTTCCCCAGTGCAAGCTCGTCCGCGCTGTTCGCGGCAGTGTCTTCGATGTGGCTGTCGATTTGCGCCGCGATTCCAAGACCTATGGCAAATGGTATGGCGTCGAATTGACGGAAGAAAATAAGAAGCAGTTCCTCATTCCCGAAGGCTTTGCCCATGGTTTCCTGGTTCTCAGCGACGTGGCGGAATTCTGCTATAAGGTCAATGATTTCTGGCATCCCAATGATGAAGGCGGCATGGCCTGGAATGACCCGGAAATCGGCATCCAGTGGCCGCAGCTCGTCGGCGACTATCAGGGTTCGCCCAGCGCTGCCGACTATCATCTCGAAGATGGGACGCCACTGAATCTGAGCGACAAAGACCAGAAATGGCTGGGATTGAAAGATACCTTTTCCTTCTGATTGTCTGAAAAGCGGGGTGAGCTTCATGCAGAACATCATTGCTGTGATTTGGGATTTCGATAAGACCTTGATTGACGGGAATATGCAGGACCCGATTTTTGAAGAATACCATATCGATAAAGCCAAATTCTGGCAGCATGTCAATGCTTTGCCGGCGCGCTATGCCAAAGAAGGCGTCAAGGTCAATGCCGATACGATTTATCTAAATCAATTTATTAAGGATGCGCAAAAAGGGATTTTCAAGGGCCTCAATAATGAAAAGCTGAAATCCTTTGGCCAGAAGCAGAAGTATTATCAAGGCGTCCCGGACATCTTCAAGAACCTGCAGCGCGTCGTGGAAGAGAATCCCAAATACCGTGAATACAATATCAAGGTAGAACATTACATCGTCAGTACGGGGATGTCGGCAATCATCAAGGGGTCGGCCGTCATGCCTTATGTTGAAGCTATCTGGGGCTGTGACCTCATTGAAGGCCTCGATGCGCAAAAACATAAGATTATCAGCGAAGTGGGCTATACCATCGATAATACGACCAAGACGCGGGCCCTGTTTGAAATCAATAAGGGCGTACCGCAGCATCCGGAAATCGACGTCAATGCCAAGATGTCCGATGCCCTGCGCCGCGTTGCTTTCCCCAATATGATTTATATTGCCGACGGGCCCAGCGATGTCCCCGCTTTTTCGGTGGTCAAAAAATTTGGCGGATCGACCTTTGCCATTTATCCCAAAGGGAACAGCAAGGCCTTCCGCCAGGTCGAACAACTGCGGGAAGATGGCCGCATCGATATGTATGCCGAAGCCGATTACCGTCAAGGGACGACGGCCTACATGTGGCTGACCCACAAAGTCGACGAAATCGCCGAACGCATCTACAAAACAGAAAAAGAAAGCCTGGAAGGCGCCGTCTCAGCGGCTCCCAGACATTTGGTGTGAGGTGTTTGAGGCTTGATGAAAGGCTCTCCTAATAGGAGAGCTGGCCGCCAAAGGCGGTCTGAGAGGTTTCTCTTTAAAGTTAGAGATTTGGATGATTCTTCTAGCAAACAGGTCGGGAAATCATACATATTCCGGTGCGGGCGCCCCGCGTGGCGCCCCTACAGAAAAAGGAGTTGTCGCACGACGGTTTCTGCCATCATGCGAGGCCCCGTTCGCTTTGTAGTTTGTAGAAGCTGGTTTCAAATTTTTAACCATCCACTAACCACTAGCCACTAGCTACTAACCACTTAAAAGGAGCTGTCGCACGAAGGCTTTTGCTTTCATGCTAGGCCCCATTTACTTTATAGTTTGTAGCAACAGAGTTTGTAGTTTGCAGAGAAAACCTTCAAATTTAAAGCCATCCGCTAACAACTAACTGCTAGCCACTAACAACTTTAAAGGGCTTGTCGTCGTGCGACAAGCCCTTTTTTTATCTCCGCGGTGGTGGCCGATGGCCGTGGTGTGGCGGTGGTGGCGGACGATGCCAGCCCCAGTCGTTATAGAAAGGGCCGCCCCAGCCCCAATTCCAATAGGTATCCATATAGAGCTGGGTCAGGTAGGCGTTGTAGGCCATGCGCTGCAGGTCGGCCTGGGTGACGACAGAGATGCGGCGCGATGCCGTTTCTTTGACGTCGCCGACGGTCACGTCTGCCAGGATGTCGACTTGGCCCGTCTTGACGGGGATGATTGTATTGTCTTCTCCAATTTTGGCGACGGACTCATTCAGGCTCTTGGCCGTCAGGCCATAGGGGACATTGCCCGGTGTCTGCAGGGCGACGATGCCTTTGCTGCCCAGGGCCAGATAGCGCGGATAGATGATGATGCGGCTCTTTTTCATCATTTTTTCAGCGCTGCCGTAGATCATGCCTTCATGAGGGGCGTCCATGCGCCAGACGGAACTCTTGTCTTTAGCGACTAAGTATTCGCCAATCTGTTCTGTCGTCTTTTCATCATAGGCCCGGACGCGGCGGAAATATTTGTCCGTCAGGTCCTTGTCGACGCGGAAATAATAGGGCCTGCTCTTGGCATCCAGACCTGTCCGCTGGGAATCAATGGTCTGGAGCAGCGTCGTCACGTCGTTATAGGTTGAGCCCTTGGTCAGGTAGTATTTGTCGATGATCTTACCTGTATGGCCGGCTAAGGGGTCCGTAGGGACACTGGTCTGGACGGCATCGGCTGTCTTGGTGGCCTGAACCTGAGATGTTGGCTCAGCCGGGACCGTTTTGGCGGTATCGTCAGCGGCCAGCCCGGTCAGGGTCGCACACGTACAGAACAAGGCGGCCAGGATAGTCTGCTTCCAATTTTTCACGATAACACCTCCTTATGTCTTTACTATAGCGCGCCGTTGCGGCGAGCGTCAATATGCCGTAAAAAATCTTATGGGAAATGCAACTATTTCTTCAATTTTACAAGAATGTTACGGCTTTTTTTATCCTAAATATATTTAAAACGAAACGTTCATTGAAAACTATTTCTCGAAGAGATATAATAACTATTGTATACAATATGCATATGAAAATGCAATATTTTGTCACTATACTACGAATATATTTGACAAAACAAACAGAATTGCTTGAACTCATTGTAACACAATAGGATGTGCAGGAGGTTTTATCATGAACAAGACGTATAAAGTCATTTACAATCGGACGCGGTGCATGTATCAAGTGGTATCCGAGCTTGCCAAAGGCCATACCAAATCGGAAACGCCGGAAATGCTAAAAAGCCTTTTCAGCAAACACAGCGGGTTGACCCGGGGCATCGTGATGGCCGTCTTGTCCATGAGTCTGGCTATGCCCGTGGGAGTAGCTGTTCAGGCGGAAGATACGGCGGGTACAAGCGGAACCACGACGAGTACCAGTGATACGACAACATCAGATGCAACAGATACGACGACAACTGATACGACAGTTACGGTGAAAGATGGGGCAACTCTTGTAGGAAGCGGAGCTGTTTCTGTGTCTTCATCGGCAGATACTAATAATACTACTACAATAACGATTGCCGTCCCTACTGATGGAAAAGTGGAAGCCGGTAATACGGGATTAGTTACTGGCGGGACTGTATACACGGCGGTTAATGCAGAACAGACAGCTCGGGAAGCGGCAGTTAAATCCGTAACGGATAAAATTGGTACACTGGATGCTAACGGAAATTATGTCCAGAAAGACGCATCCGTGTCTTCCAACCTTTCTACCTTGGATACCCAGGTGAAGACCAATGCCGATGCCATCAGTAAGGAAAAAACAGACCGCGAAGCAGCCGTTACTGGTGTTACCAATACAGTCAACAGTCTTTCTGACAGTGCCGTGAAATATGATGCTGATTCAAATAAGACAAAAGTGACCCTGGCAGGCGAAGGCGGCACGACGATTACCAATATTAAAGAAGGGGCTTTGTCGGATTCCTCGATGGATGCTGTGACCGGAAAACAGCTTTATGCCGAGCAGACAGCCCGGGAAAGTGCAGACACCACTTTAACCAATAAAATTGGGAGCCTGAGTGCCAATGGCAATTACATCCAAATGAATGCGTCTGTATTTTCCAACTTCTCCACCTTGGATACCCAGATGAAGACCAATGCAGATGCCATCAGTAAGGAAAGAACAGACCGTACCGATGCTATTAGTGCTTTAAAAACAGAATTGACGTCTGACAGCACAAACAGCAGTCTGGCTTCCAAGGCCAATGTAAATGCGTCCAACATCGGTATAAAAATTGATACATCCAGCGAAACTACGGAAGAAGCCAAAAAGAAAAAGCAGGAAGACAACGCCAAACTCTGGGGTGAAGCCCTGGGTATTGGAACCATTGCTGATGGAAATGAGGAACTGCTCACCGGGGGCACCTTGTATACAGAATTGCGACCTTCTGCAGATGGTTTCTATATTTACAACGGGAAATCCACTGCCTATAATCTGTTGGCCTTGGATTCGGCCATCAATGCTTTGGGTGTGGAAAAAGTAACGGACAATAGCGGAAACATCACTTATGTGTCCAATCTGTACAAGTATTTCAAGGCTAACCCGGAAACCACCACTAACGATGATGGCACCGTAACCTATGCCATAGATGCAGATGCCCAGGGCACCAACTCTGTGGCCATTGGGCCCAATGCGAAAACTGCCAGATACACGACCACTACCCTATCCGGCGATACCACGACCACCACGGAAACAGCAGCGGACCATGCGGTAGCCATCGGAGACGGTGCCACCGTCAATGCAGCTGGCGACCAGGGCGTCGCGCTGGGTAATGGGGCAGTGACGGGCGAAGCGGAAACGACCTCTACAGACGGCACGTCCACTACGACGACTGACGCAAAGGGCGGCGCGAGCAGCGTGGCCATCGGTGAGACCGCCAAGGCAAACGGCAATCAGGCCATGGCTTTCGGCAAGGGTGCCAGCGTCCTGAATCCTTCCGGCACCGCTGTGTCGACGGGCAGCATCGCCATCGGTAGTGGTGCGAAAGTAGACGGCGGCGACAATTCCATTGCTTTTGGTACGAATGCCACGGTCAACAAGGTGTCAGATGCCATGGCTCTCGGCAATGGTGCCACCATAAACAAGACTGCTACCGGCAGTCTTGCCCTTGGCAAGTCAGCTGTAACGGGTGGCGTAGATAAGTCTATCACGTTGACCAATGGTACGACAGGCACACTGGCTGCAGCGGGCGGCGAGGATTCCATCGCCATCGGAAATGGTGCAGTCAGTGAAGGCGATGAGGCCCTGGCACTTGGCAAGGGTGCCAAGGTGACCAATGGGGTCACCGGCGGCGATTCGGCAGCAGCTATCGTTAAAACCGGCTCAGCAGCCATTGGCGATGGGGCAACCGTCGCGAACTCTGAAAATTCGATGGCCATCGGCAAGGGAGCCAACATCACTGAGGGGACCGATACTACCGTCATTGGCAGTGGTGCCAAGGCATCGCAGACAAAACAGGCTTTTGTCGCTGGCTATCAGGCCTCGTCAGACAGCAGTGCCGAAAGCTCTGTTGCCATTGGTGACAACGCTAGCACGCATTCGGCACGGACGACGGCCATCGGTTATAAGGCAGAAGCCCATAATGCAGATTCCATTGCCATCGGCAGCGAGGCCAAGACCGACGATAACGGCGGCGGTATTGCTATTGGTACGAGTACATCTGCTGCCTATGGCGGCCTTGCTATTGGCAAAAGTGCTAATGCTCTGAATGATGATTCATTGGCCATCGGCAATGGTGCTGTGGCTGATGTCAACAAATCGATTTCCATCGGTTATAATGCCGGCGTTGGCACGGCAGAAGATAATAAAGAGAAAAATGGATCGCTCGTAGCTATCGGCACGTCGGCAGGTAACAACGTCAAAGGCATGCAGAACGTTGCCATCGGTGCTTCTGCCGGTAGTTCAGTACTGAGCAGTAATAACATCGCCATCGGTACTAATGCTGGCTATGGCATCAAGAATGTAACCAGTACAACAGATACTAATCCACAGAATGGGTACAATATCTCTATCGGTGCAGGGGCAAACTATACTGAGGGCAATACGAATCAGAATATTGTATCCTCTATTGCTATCGGCCATGCTACTCATGCAGTAAATCGTGCGGTTGCTTTAGGTGAAGGTGCCTCGGCACAGGGGGATTCTGGCATGGCTTTAGGCAATAGTGCGACGAGTTCCGGCTCTGGCAGCATTGCCATCGGCAACACGGCTAGTGCATCAAATGGCAACATTGCTCTCGGCGCAGGTGCGATTGCGACGGGAACCCCTACAGGAACTGGCAAGTGGACAAATACAGCAGCACCATCTTATTACATTTCAGTAGGTGGTAAGGGAAATGCTTCGGACAGCACAATTACCTTGCGAAGAATCTCAAATGTAGCTGATGGTTCTGCGGATCAAGATGTTGTTACCGTCAAACAGTTGCAGAAGGTATCCGATGATCTTGAAAATACCATCAAGGGCATTGATACGTCGCAGTTAAAGACTTATTCTACGACAGAAATTGATAACAAGATTGCAGAAGTAAATCAGAATATTAAGGACTCCGGAGTAAAGTATTTTTCAATCAATTCAGCCTCTCAGTCGACAAACTCTAACAACACTGGTGCTAATGGCGATGGTGATGCGGATGCTATGGCTATCGGTCCGAATGCTAAGGCGAGCAGTGTCAAGGCTTTGGCAATCGGTAATAACGTCTCGGCTAGCGGGACACTGAGTATTGCCATTGGTACGGCGAACAATCCGTCTACGGATACAACGACGGCAGATAATCCGCATCCGACTTCTTCGGAAGGTACGAGCAGCGTAGCAATTGGTACATCTGCTATCGCGCAGACGGATAATTCCATCGCCATTGGCACTCGAGCCACTACGTATACTGCGAATACGACGAGCTCCCCGGTGACGAAAATAGGCATTCAGTCCATTGCCATTGGTTATGGCGCAGAAACACGTGATAATAATGCAATTGCCTTTGGTACTGGCGCTAAGGCAAATAGTGCGGCATCTATAGCTATTGGTGATAATGCACAGGCGTTGAATGAAAACGCTGTCGTGATAGGCACCAGCAGTACAGCTTATGGAACCGACTCGGTTACACTTGGCAAGAACAACACGAATAACGGCAAGGGGGTTATGACCACTGGTAACTCCAATAGCGTTACCAATAGCCAAAGTGCTGCAGATGTTGTACAGAATAGTGGTATATATGGCTCTTTAAATAAAATCCAGTCTGTTTCATCGTCCAATTCCAGCAATGCCATTACCGACGTATATGCTGTAGGTAACAGCAACAAGCTGAACCAGGTAGGTGAAAAGAATGTCCTCAACGATGTATCGATTATGGGCAACAACAACACCATCGAGAATGGTACGGCTGGCGCTTACACGCAGACCGTGAAGCAGATTGCTGTTGTAGGCAGTGGCAATACGGTCAAAGGCAATACTGATATCAACACTACGACTTGGGGAACGGTGCAGAAAGATACCATCCTTGGCTATAATAATACCGTTGATGCGACAAAGCAGTCGACGCCTGTATCCAATCTCCAGATTCTCGGCAATGATGTGACGGCTACCCTCGGTAACTCTGTCTACCTTGGCACTGGCTCTTCTGCTACGGCATCCAAGTCGGCTACGGCGGAAGCCATCCAGCTGGCCAAAGATCAGGGCGATGCAGAAGCAATTGCTTCGGATGAGTACAAGAATGCCACGACAGAAGCAGAACAAACGGCCATCAAGCAGAAATACGAAGCCCAGCATATCCATACGGCTAATATTGTAGCCATGGACAAGGATGGTATTTCCGCCGGTATCATCAATTATGACACGGATTATACCTATGGTAACGATAGCTCCTACGCCTATGCAGGAAGTAACCCTACTGGCGTGGTCACTGTAGGCAGCAAAGATGCTACCCGACGCATCCAGAATGTATCGGCTGGCCTTGTCGGCCCCAATAGCACCGACGCCGTCAACGGTTCCCAGCTCTACGCCCTGACCCGCCAGATTCGTTTCGGCGGCGACAACTCTAGCTTCGGCGACACCGCAGCAGGAGACACGAACGTAGTGGCCCGGGGTTCCAACGAGAAAATCTCCATCACGGGCGGCAGTGATGCCGTGACGTCCTCGACTACGGATGGCACGACTACCTATACTGTAGATTCTACGAAGCTCACCGGCAATAACATTGCTGTCGTTGCCAACACGGATACCAATGCCCTCCATGTCCAGCTGGCCAGCAACCTCAAGGACTTGAACACGACTTCTCTAGGATCTGGCAGTGGAAACAGCTATAAAGAAACTATCAAGCTGGACGGAACGGATAGTACTAACGGTGGTACATTGGTATTGAAAGACGCTAATGGTATAAATGGGGTGACACTTCGTACCAGCGGAACCACGACCACCAAAGATGCAACCGGAGCCGCCACTACCCGTCTCCTTGTCAACGACAAGACCGTAGCCACCACCGACGACGGCCTGATTGTAGCCGGAGATTCGGGAACAAATTCTGTTTTGAAGTTAAATAGCACACTTACTGTCAAAGGTGGTATTAATAGCACCAATGCAGCAAACCGATTAAATGATGATAACAATAACATTGGCGTAACTTCTGATGGGAAGGGAAATTTAACGGTTAAACTGAGCAAGGACATTGCATTGGGAAATTATCAATCTGGAACTGAAAGCGCCGATAAGTCCGGGACGCTTCGTATAAATGGTGGTAGCTATTATTCATTAGATAATGGCTCAGCCCTATCTTTTTATAAATCGGCTGGCACCGCTAATGGCTCGAGCAAATCTCCTGCAGAAGGCGATAAACTGATGGCTACACTAGGGATTTATCAGGGTGGGTATCTAGGCCTTTATGATAGCAATGGAGCTAATGAAGAAATGCTTTATAATGGCGGTACGACAAATGGTATCCATCGCCTTACTTATAAGGATATTGCAAATAATAAGACGTATGATTTGGCAACATTAAATGATTATACAAATTTTAAAGATGATGCAGGCCATTCTGTTTCCATTGCTTTGGATAAGAGTCTTACCCTTAAGGGAGGCGCATCGACAACTGATGTTGAAAATGCTGATAAATGGACTACTGGCAATATCAGCATTGTATCCTCGGCCGATACGGACAATGGTACGGCTAACGGCAATGGAACGATGACCATCAGATTGGCTAAGAATTTGAATCTTGGTACTGATGGCAGTGTGGTAACTGGGGCAACCACTATCAATAACAGTGGCTTAACCAATGGAAGTACTACCCTTAACGGTACCGGATTGACCATTGCCAACGGTCCCAGTATTACCACCAGCGGAATTACGGCCAATGGCAAAATCACCAGTGTCACTGCCGGCGAAGCTAATAACGATGCGGCTAACTACGGTCAGGTGAAAGCGGCTAAGACTATCCTGACACAGGGCAGCAATACAAAGTTAACTGATAAGACGGATACCGATGGGCATCATATCTACACGGTCAATGTGGATAATCTCTCCTATAAGGCTGGTACAGATGCAACAGCGAAGACAGTTACGCTGTCCAATGGCCTGACCTTCCAGAATGGCAAGAACACCACGGCTGTGGCAGGAGATAACGGAACTATTACCTATAACCTGAACGATAAGATTGAATTAGGCGCTGAAACAGACAGTAACAACCATATTGTTGTAGACGGCACGAAGGGGTTGCTTACCCTTGGCATGAATGCAACCATCAACGGCAATGCCGGCACAGCTTCTATCGGAGGAGTTTCTATTGGTAAATCGGGTTCGGATCAGGTTATCACAGGCTTGACCAACAAGACTTGGACGGTTGGAACCACGCAGGCTGTAGATGGACGTGCGGCTACAGAAAATCAGCTGCAGAACGTTGCGGATAATCTGAATACCGCAAACACCGAGATTGATACGTTGCAGCATGGTTTCAAAGTTCGAGCCAATGGTGATACGGCTACCGAAAGCACGGTTAAAGCTGATGATGCGTTGAGTTTCATAGCAGGGGACAATGCGAGAGTCACGACGACAAAAGACTCGAAGCAGATTACCATTTCTGTGGACAATCTCTCTGTCAAAGACAATAATGGCACTGCTCAGAGTGTCAAGCTGGCAGACGGCTTGAATTTCCAGGATGGAACGAATACCACTGCCAAGGTTGGCACAAGCGGTACTGTGACCTATGACCTCAAGGATTCTATTACCCTGGGCACTGCTGCCGACGAAGCCAACCGCATCATTGTCAATGGTACGAATGGTACTATTACGGTCGGTAATCTGGCAACCATCAATGGCAATGCCGGTACGGCATCCATTGGCGGCGTATCTATCGGCAAGTCCGGCAGTGACCAGATTGTTACGGGCCTGAGCAATAAGACTTGGGTGGTAGGTACGACCAAAGCAGTAAGTGGACGGGCGGCAACGGAAGATCAGCTCCAAAGTGTATCGGATGCCGCTCATACGAATGCCGACAATATCACCACGTTACAGCAGGGCTTCACGGTCACGGCAAATAACGACACAGAGAAGAAAAGCACCATCAAAGCAGGGGACACTCTGAATATCAAAGCTGGCAAGAACGTCCAGATCTCTACGACGGCAGAGTCGAAGTCCATTGAAGTCGCAGTTTCGGATACACCGGAATTTACGACTGTAAAAGCAAAAGATGCCAACGGGAATGTTACAACTGTCTCTGGCAATGGTGTGACCATTGCATCAACTGGCACAGGGGCTCAGTCCGTTTCTCTGACCTCTGAAGGCTTGGATAACGGCAATCATGTAATCAAGCATGTGGCCAGCGGCGGTACGGAAAGAACCAATGCAGCAAACATCGGCGATCTGCAGGATGCAATCAGTAATGCTTCCACGACGACAACCAATATCGGCTTCAACGTTAAAGGCGATGATGCAACAGCCAAGAAGGTAAAACTTGGCAAACAACTCAATGTTGTCGGCGGCGTCAACGATTCCTCTAAGTTGTCGGATGGCAATATTGGTGTAGTGACTACAGCTGATGGTGACGGCAATGCAACCTTGACGGTAAAACTGAACAAGGAAATCACGCTGGATTCTGTAAAGACGGGCAACACGACATTGAATACCAGTGGTGTTACCAATGGCAATATGAGCCTCACTGGTACTGGCATGACAATTACCGACACAGATGCCAGCAAGCAGGTTTCTGTCACCACCAACGGCGTCTCCATGGGCAGCCAGCGCATCCAGAATGTGGCTGATGCTACGAGTGATACCGATGCTGCTACACTGAAACAGGTGAAAAATGCCCGGACAGTTGTGGCTAAGGGTGACAACGTGAAGGAAGTCACTTCTTCGGAAGATACGGCTACGCACCAGATCACCTACACAGTGAACGTGGACAATCTGTCGGTGAAGGCCAATGATGGTACAGCCAAGGAAGTGGCACTGAAGACCGGCCTCAATTTCAAGAACGGTACTAATACCACTGCTTATGTAGGCGATAATGGTGAAGTGAAGTATGATCTGAACTCCACCTTGACCGACTTGACCAGCGTCACCGCTGGCAACAGTACATTGGATACCAATGGCCTGACCATCTCGGGCGGTCCTAAGTTCACCAAGAATGGCATTGATGCAGGCAGTCAGAAGATTACCGGTGTGGCCAATGGTGAAAAGGCCAATGATGCCGTCAATAAAGGCCAGCTGGATGATCTCCAGAACCAGGTCAGCGGCGGCTGGAACCTTTCCGGGAACAATGCAGAAGGGAATACCGTGACGGCCAAGATTGGCGCTGGCAAGACAGTGACTTATACGGATGGTATATATACCAAGTCTGTTGTCACGAATAGTGACAATGCCACGGTGAAGGTAGATGTGACTACCGGCACTTTTGGCTCCGGTACTGGAGACAAGGTCGGAACGGTTAGTTCCACGGCTAATGGATTGACAACGACTCAGGATGTAGCTAATGCCATCAATAATGCATCTTGGACTATCCAGAACGGCAACAATACTGGCAATGCACAGCAGGTCAAAGCTGGCGATACGGTTTCCCTCAAGGCTGGTGATAATCTGAGCCTTGACCAGAATGGCAAAGAATTCACCTACAAGCTCAATAAAACGCTGCAGAACATGACCAGTGTGACGGCGGTGGATGATAAGCAGAATACGGCTGTCCTCAATGGCGAAGGTTTAAAAGTATTCGATAAGGATGGCAACAGCCTGACCCAGCATGCAACGGAAATCCGTCTCCACGATGCGACGAAAGCGGCAACAGATACGACAACCGATGTGGTGCTCAATAAGCAGGGTTTGCAAAACGGCGGTCATACGATTACTGGTGTAGCTAACGGCACGGTTGATGCCAATTCGCAGGATGCTGTCAATGGTGGCCAGCTCTATGAATTGCAGCAGAAGGTCACGAATGGTTGGAAGATTACCGGTAATGACACGACGAAAGCCAGCAATATCGGCAATGATAAGACAGTTTCCTTTGTCAATGGCGATAACAGCTACATCAAGGCGAAGGTGGATACGACCAATACAGGGGCTACGGTATCCTATACGGCGCAGACGGCTAGCCTGATGAAGAATGCTGAAGGAAAGGCTGCGCTGAATGGTACGACGGATGGCCTTGTCACGGGAACGAACTTGACGAATGTCTTGAATAGTCTTTCCTGGACGGCACAGTCGTCGAAGACTGGCACTGGTCAGAATAACGGCAGCACGGCACAGTCTATCACAGCTGGTTCGCAAGTCGGCTTCATTGCTGGTGATAACATGATCCTGACACAGGATGGCACGAATTTCACCTATGCGTTGAATTCAAGTCTCACCGGCATGAATACGATTGCCTTCACTGGCCTTGGCACTGGTGTCAGCAATCTAACCATCGGCCTCCAGAACGGTGGCGGTGCCAATCCGGATAAGGGCTATTATATTACGGGCCTCTCGAATACGAAATGGAATCAGTCCAACTATGAGGGCTCGCGGGCGGCTACGGAAGCTCAGCTGCGAGAAGCCATTGACAAGGTTTCGGCGGCTACGGGAACGGGCGGCTTTGGCCTGACGGCTGATGAGGGTGCCAACAATGGTGGCGAGAAGAAGGTTTCTCAGACATTGGGAAGTACCATTGCTATCCAGGGTGATGGCACCTATGGTGCAGACGGTACGGTTGTCAAGCAGGGCAACATCTCGACAGTGGCTTACACCGATAATGCCGGGCCGACGGGGGCCATCAAGGTCAAACTCAATAAGGACATCGACCTCAGTGAAGCTGGTTCTTTGACCATTGGTGCCAGCAAGGTGTCGGCTGACAGCATCGTACTGGACAACACAAGTGATGCGGCCAAAAAGATTGCCTTAAACAGCACTGCTGGTATAGCTTCTATCGGCGGTGTCACGGTAAATGGTGCTGAAAAGACGGTAAATGGTCTTTCCAATACGACTTGGAATGGTACGGCAGTCAGTGGCCGCGCTGCGACAGAAAATCAGCTGGTCGATGCCATCAATGAGGTAAAGACGCAAGCGGCAAATAGCGAGCTTCACATTAAAAAAGGTGTATATGCGATTGGCAAGGACAGCCAAGGTCAAGATGTCACGGACACAAAAGGCAAGAACAGTGTCTCCATCGACGTGGTCAATGCCAAAGGTGCAGTCGACGGTCAGGTCGTCATCAATGATGTGGCCAAGGCATCGGAACTCGGTACAGTCGGTGAGCTGGCGGATAACCTGAAGAATCCTAACGGTGGTCCGACTACCGTAGTGCAGGCTGTCAACAAGGTCAACCAGAAGGTCGATGAAAGCCTGAAGACTGTCAACGGCGATGTCACGAATGCCGTGACGGAAGCCAAGAAGCATACGGAAGTGAAGTCTGTCGATAGTGACAACAATGTGACCATCGATGGTACGACCACGAATGCAGATGGCGGTACGGTCTATAAGCTCGGCCTTAACAAGGATCACTTGAACCTCGGCAATGTCCATGTCTATGGCAATGAAGGCAGAGTAACCGCTAAGACAGTCGAATCAGAAACGGTCAAAATCGATGACCAGACGAGACTCGATAAAACGGGACTGACGACGGGCAATACGACGGTAGCCAATAATCGTATCGTCGTCGGCGGCGACAATGGCATAAAGATAGAAGCCAACGGTGGTCAGCAGACGATTTCTGGTCTGACCAATACAGATTGGACGGGTACGGCAGTCCATGGACGTGCCGCAACAGAAGATCAGCTGGCTAAAGCCATTTCTTCTGCTACGACGACGGCTGCTCAGAATGAACAGCATATTAAATCAGGTACTTATAACATCCAGACAACGACTGATGATAAGGGGAATAAGCATAACAGCGTAACCATGGACATCGTCGATGGAACTGGAAAGGATAAAGGTACAGTCGTCATCAATGACGTAGCTAAAGCGTCGGATGTTGGTGATACGGATAAGCTGGCTGCTGACATTAAGAATCAGAATGGCGGCCAGCCCCAGGCCACTTCCGTAGTAGAAGCAGTCAATAACTTGAATGAAAAGGTCAATACCCGTGTGGGCGATAACAAGTACAGTGCTATTACCAGCAAGGACGCCGTACAGGATGGAGATAACTCGACAACTGCTATTGCCAAACTGAACAATCGAATGACAGATATCTACCATAATGCTACTCAGCATTCCTCTGTAGCTGTTGATGGAAATCTGACGTTAGATGATAAGGGCATTAATAAGTCGGGCGGTACAGAGTATAAGATTGGCCTGAACAAAGACCAGATTAATCTCGGTAACCTGACGATCAAGGGTAATGAAGGCTCAATCGAGGCGAAGTCCATCAAGTCCGACTCCTTTACGGCCGGCGATACGGTCGTCAACAAGGACGGTGTCAAAGTCGGCGACAAGTCGGCTCTGACCGGTGATTCGCTCAAGGTCAACGGCAAGACGTATGTCGACGACAAAGGCGTCAATGCCAATGGTCAGGTCATCCGTAATGTTGGCGAAGGCAAGGACGATGGCGATGCGGTCAATGTTAAGCAGGTCAATGATTTGGCGGCAAGACAGGGTGAGGCCATTGATCAGAATACGGCGCACATCAATCAGCTCGGCCAAGCCGTCAACAAGCTGGGTACCCGCCTGAACCGTGTCGGTGCCGGGGCGGCTGCGCTGGCAGCGCTCCATCCGGGGACGTATGACCCCAATGATAAGTGGGATTTCTCGGCTGGTGTCGGTCATTATCACGATGCCAATGCCGTGGCTATTGGGGCGTATTATCATCCCAATGATACGACTATCTTGTCCATCGGCGGCAGTATGGGCGGCGGTGAAAATATGGTCAACGCCGGCATTACCTGGAAGATGGGCCGCAGTGGCCGTGAACAGGCTGCTCCGCCTGTCGTAGTCCGCAAGGCAGAGGCAGCTCCTGTCGTACAACAGGCTGCTCCGGTTCGTCCGGCGCCTGTTGTCGTTCCAGTGCCCGCTGTTACTCCGGCACCTGTTACTACGCCGGCTCCGGTGAAATCGGTTGCACCGGCAATGCCGGTCCAGGCGGTTCCAGCTGTGACCACACCGATGACGCCGGCAGCTCCGTCTAATGATACGGCTGCCTTGGCGCAGATTCTGGCGCGGCAGACGGCTATCCTGGAAAAACTGGCCCAGAACCAGTCCCAGGCGGCTCCGTCGGCGGCAGTGGCCCATGGCGACGACATCTTCCCGGATGTGCCCGATAATCACTGGGCCTATGCCTATGTGGCCAAGTTGGAAAAAGCCGGTGCGCTCAAGGGATTCAAGCATCCGGCTGTATTGAAGAGTCCTATGATGACGCGCGATGATTTCGCGTCGGTATTGTACACGGCCATGGCCAATGGGGCCACAACCAACCCGGCCTTGAATGGTGACGACAGCCTGAACCGGCTGGCCCAGGAATTCAAGGCAGAATTGAAAAATGTCAAAATGTAAGGTTTATTCGCCCAAGGCGTAGAGGATGTCGGCTGCGGCAGCGTTCAGGTTGTAGCGGCTGGTATAGCATACGAGGGTGCCCTGGGATGCGGCCTGCTGGCAGGCTTTGCGGACCAGGGCGTGGCCCGTATGGTTGGTGTTGATGATGAGCACGTCGGCGCCCTGGAGTTTTTGGACGTCGAAGTGCTTGTTTTCCAGAATCATCCAGTGCGGGAAGCGCGTGCGGACTTTGTCATGCCAGAGGTCGCTGCCGCCGGCCAGGCAGACATGGAAGCCTTTCAGGGTCTTTTCCAGGCGCGATGTATAGTCGTCGGGCAGGGGAAGGGCCCTTTTTTCGACGTCTTCCTGGGGACAGCGCGTTTCCCATTCGCGCAGGGATTGTTCCAACGTCTGGACGTAGCCATCGTAACTTTCCTGCAGGGCCTGATAGTAGGTATGGGATTGAGATAATTCGTCGCGCAGCCGGGCGGCATCGTCGTCGGCGACGGGCGGCATATCGTCATGGACCAGGCGGATAACGCCCAGCCCCAGGGCGATTTGGCCGGCTGTATCCAGGACGCCTGCCAGGCTCAGGGCTTCGGTGATACTGGACGGCCGGAGGGCCTGGGTCACGGCGATATGGCCGCGGACTTTGTGGCCGCCGATAGCCGTTGGCCGCGGGAATTGTTCCAGCGTTATCGTGGCGATGTGCTGCTGCGCTGTGTTCGTGCGGTACAGTTCGTAGACGGCTTTGCGCGGCGTGAAGGACTGCTGCGTCAGCTGGCAGGTCCCGTTCATGCGGCCCGTCTGGTCCGGGAATTCGGCCGCGCCGTCATCCTGCATCTTTTTCCACAACCGGGCCGTCGGTATGGCGCGTCCCGCCAGGCAGAGGGTTTCGCCATAAGACAGGAAACGTTCTTCGCCGCGGCACGACAGGCCGGCTGCTTCGTTGGTATACATAATCTGTGTGATTTTCATGATGATTCTCCTCGTATCTATAGCTCATGTCTATTATAAAGCAGGCCGTCCGCCTTGGATAGGGGAGGAAACATCTTGTTATGAGGAAAAATTCGCTCCATTTATAGGTATATGAAGAAAAAGTACAGAATTTTTTGTGTCAAGGAGAAAAAATTATGATAGAATAAGGGGGTACATATACAGAGTATACTAATTTGAGGAGGTGCGCCGATAATGATGAAGCGGAATATCGTTCTCGTCGGCATGATGGGGAGCGGCAAGAGTCATATTGGCCGCAAGCTGGCTCAGCGCCTCGGCTGGCAATTTGTCGATACGGACCGGCGTATTGAACGGGCTGTGGGCATGACCATTGCCGAGTTCTTTGCGAGTTCCGGTGAAAAAGTGTTTCGCGAACGAGAAATCAATGTCCTGCAGCAAGTCAGCCGCTATCATGAAGCTGTCATTTCCTTTGGCGGCAATTTTCCTATGAATGTCGGTACCTATCGAATCCTGCATCGCCATGGGTTTATCGTCGCTTTATTGTCTGAACCGTTCCGCGTGGAAGAACGGGTCAGCCGTCATATAGGGAAGCGGCCGACTGTCGATTATGAAAATCTTCACGATTTCGTCCACACGATGATGAAACAGTGGGAAGAGGTCTATCCGTACTGCGACTGCGTCATTGACACGACGCGCGGGGGAGCGTCACAGATCGTCGAATCCATTGTCCATAAAATCAACGAAAGGCATGTGCAATTTATTGCCCGGGAAAAGAAGGAGACTGATGTAAAATGATCAACAAAATCGGAGTATTGACCAGCGGCGGGGATGCCCCCGGTATGAATGCGGCTATCCGTGGTGTCACGCGGTATGCCATTCAGAAAGGCCTCACTGTCGAAGGCATTATTCGCGGTTATGAAGGTTTGCTGAGCCATGAAACGCGCCCTTTAGGCCGTCGTGACGTCGGTGCCATCATCCATCGTGGCGGGACGATGCTTCGGACTGCCCGTTGCCTGGAATTCAAAGAAAAAGAAACGCAGAAAAAAGCCGTTGCTTATTTGCGTGAATTAGAAATAGATGCGCTCGTCGTCATCGGTGGCGACGGCTCCATGCGTGGTGCACAGGCGCTGAGCCGGTTGGGGTTCCCGACGATTACGATTCCGGGTACCATTGATAACGACATGATGGGTACGCAGTATACCCTGGGCTTCGACACGACGGTCAACACCGTCCTGGAATCAGTCAATAAGATCCGTGACACGGCCTTTTCGCATGATCGCGTCGCCGTCATCGAAGTCATGGGCCGTGAAGCCGGCTTCATCGCCCTCAATGCCGGTATGGCATCTGGTGCGGAAGCGGTCCTCATACCGGAACACCCGGTAGATTTGGCTGCCCTCTGCCGCCATCTCGAAGAATCGCACCGCATGAAGAAATTGAGCAGCATCGTCATCGTTGCCGAAGGCGCTGCCAAAGGGGCAGACGTCGTCGATTATATCAAGGAACATACGTATTTGTCGCCGAACCTGACCGTCCTCGGCTACGTCCAGCGCGGCGGTGCTCCGTCGGCCTATGATGCCATCATGGCTGGCCGCTTCGCCCAGAAAGCCGTCGACAGCCTGCTGGCCGGCACGTATAACTGTGTCGTCGGCCTCATCGACAACCGCGTCGTAGCGACGCCGTATTCGGAAGCCGAATCCCTGCGCTATCCCATCGACGAAAACCTGTTCCACCTCGTCCATCTCTTGGGGAGATAGGCGTTCGTGGTTCGTGGTTTGTGGCTCCCTTAATAGGGGAGCTGTCAGCATAGCTGACTGAGAGGTTTGGAAAGAGGTTGTCGCATGAAGGTTCTCGCCGTCATGCGACAACTTTTTTTAGTGCAACTTCTCCAGCCCTTAGGGGCCCCTCCAGCTCGGCGCTCCCTTTTGGCAACTGGCCTGCTCTTTCCTGCGGTCAGCCCCTGACAGGCCCAAAAGGGCCTATGAAGGGAGACAGGGAAAATGCGTTGACATCTTATAAATATGCACGTATAATAGAGTAGCGTATATATTATCATATGTTATAGAGTGTCATTTAGAGGAGTGTTATCATGTCGTTTGATTTTAGTCTGATTTGGAACTCATTGCCCCTGTTGTTGGCAGGTGCCGGTGTTACTATTGAAATCACGGCAATCGCTGTCGGCCTGGGTTTCATTTTCGGCCTGATTACCAGTGTGTGCCGCTTGTCGGGCGTCAAGATTTTACAGGTCATTGCCGTCTGCTACGTCAATATCATCCGCGGTACGCCTATGCTGGTCCAGATTTTCCTGATTTATTTTGCCCTGCCTATGGTCATTGGCGAACGCATCAATCCTTTTGTCGCTGCTGTTGCTGCCTGCTCCATCAACAGTGGGGCTTACGTTTCGGAAATCTTCCGCGCCGGGATCCAGTCCGTCGATAAAGGCCAGATGGAAGCCGGCCGTTCCCTGGGGTTGTCGTGGATGCAGACCATGCGTTATGTCATCCTGCCTCAGGCTTTCAAACACGTCATCCCGCCGCTGGGTAACGAATTCATTTCCATGACCAAGGAAACGTCCCTGGTTTCGGTCATCGGCTTTGAAGAATTGACCCGCCGCGGCCAGCTCATCATCGCCAAGACCTATGGTTCTTTTGAAATCTGGCTGACTGTCGCTGCTATTTACCTGGTCATGACCTTGACCATTGCCCGTCTCGTAAGCTATTTGGAACGGAGGTTCGCAACGGATGATAGAAATTAAAGGTTTGAAAAAAAGTTTTGGCAAGCACGAAGTCCTGAAGGGCATCGACTTGACCATTCAAGATAAAGAAGTCGTCGTCATCATCGGCCCGTCCGGTTCCGGCAAGAGTACCATCCTGCGCTGCATCAACTATCTGGAACAGCCGACGGCTGGGGAAATCATCGTCGACGGCATCAGCATGAGCGATGCCAAGAGCATCAACAATATCCGCAAGGAAGTCGGTATGGTCTTCCAGCGCTTCAATCTCTTCCCTCATATGACGGTCTTGCAGAACATCATCTTGTCGCCCATGAAGACCCGCGGTGAAAGCAAGGAAGAAGCGACGAAGACGGCTATCCAGCTTTTGGAAAAAGTCGGTCTGGCCGACAAGAAAGACGCTTATCCGGAAACTTTGTCCGGCGGCCAGCAGCAGCGTGTGGCCATTGCCCGCGCCCTGGCCATGAAGCCGAAGTTCATGCTCTTCGATGAACCGACATCGGCACTGGATCCGGAAATGGTCCGCGAAGTACTGGACGTCATCAAGGATTTGGCCAAAGACGGCATGTCCATGGCCATCGTCACCCATGAAATGGGCTTTGCCCGGGAAGTCGCCGACCGCGTCCTCTTCATCGACGGAGGGAAAATCCTGGAACAAGGGAAACCAGACGATATTTTCTTCCATCCGAAAGAAGAACGGACGAAACTGTTCCTGTCGAAGATACTGTAATTTCGCAGGTCGCAGGTCGCAGGTCGCAGGCCGCCGTAGGGCCCGCCCTTTGGGACGGCCCCTACGATGCAGCCATCAGGCTGCGAGACCTAACCACGAACCACTAACTGCTAGCCACTAACAACTTAAAAGGGCTTGTCGCACGTGCGACAAGCCTTTTTTTATGTACGGGTTTTACGGGATTCCCACAAGCGAGACGACGGAATTCCCACAAGCGGGCCGCCTTACCAGGACGGCCCCTACGAGCCACGAGCCACTAGCCACGAGCCACTAGCCACGAGCCACGAGCCACTAGCCACTAGCCACTAGCCACGAACCACTGCTTTTTTAAAGGCCGTGCGGGCGGCTTTGATGGTTTTTTCGATGTCTTCGTCGCTGTGGGCGCCGGAGACGAAGTTCGTTTCGAACTGGGACGGTGCCAGGTAGACGCCCTGTTCCAACATGGACAGGAAGTAACGGCGGAAGGCTTCCTGGTCGCTGGCTTCGGATGTGGCGTAATTGGTGACCGGGACGGCGCTGAAGAAGACGCTGAACATAGTGCCGGCCCGATGGACCTGAACGGCAGCGCCGGCTTCGTCGGCAGCCGCTTTGAGGCCCTCTGTCAGGATTTTCGCTTTGGCACAGGCTTTTTCGACGTAATCCGGGTCTTCCGTGATGATACGCAGCGTTTCCAGTCCGGCTGCCATGGCCAGGGGATTGCCGCTGAGCGTGCCGGCCTGATAGACGGGACCGGCTGGCGAGACGCAGTCCATGATGTCCTGGCGGCCACCGTAGGCTGCGACGGGCAGGCCGCCACCGATGATCTTGCCCAGGGTCGTCATGTCCGGGACGATGTGATAGAGGCTCTGGGCCCCGTGGAGGGCTGTGCGGAAGCCGCACATGACTTCGTCAAAGATGAGGACCGTGCCGTGTTTCTTCGTTTCGTCGCGCAGGAGCTGTAAGTAGCCGTCTTCGGGCAGGACCAGGCCCATGTTACCGGCAATGGGTTCGACGATGACGGCGGCAATGTCGTCGCCGCAGCGGTCCATGAGCTCCCGGAAGGCTTCGGCGTCGTTATAGGCGACGGTCAGGGTATCCTTGGCCGTGCCTGCCGTGACGCCCGGACTGTCAGGCTGTCCGAACGTGGCGGCGCCGGAACCGGCCTTGACCAGCAGGCTGTCGCCGTGACCGTGATAGCAGCCGATGAATTTCACGATTTTATCGCGGCCCGTATAACCGCGGGCGACGCGGATGGCGCTCATCGTCGCTTCGGTCCCGGAATTGACCATGCGCAGTTTTTCGATGGACGGATAGATTTCTTTGACCAATTTGGCCAGCTGCGATTCAATCAGTGTCGGAGCCCCATAGCTCGTGCCGCGCGTGGCAGCGTCCTGTAAGGCTTTGACGACGCGGGGATGGGCATGGCCGACGATCATCGGGCCCCAGGAGCCGACGTAGTCGATGTACTGGTTGCCGTCGATGTCGCAGATGGTGCTGCCTTTGGCCCAGGCGATGAACGGCGGCGGGCAGCCGATGCGGTTATACGAGCGGACCGGGCTGTTGACGCCGCCCGGCATGAGGGTCTGCGCTTCTTCAAAAGCGGCAGCTGATTTTTCTAAATGAAGCATGGAAAGGCCTCCTCATTCTTTGATATCTAAGTTGAAGACGTTCCGCAATTCGCGGACGACCCGGTCTTCGTCGGGCGTGTTGGCCGCTTCGACTGTGCGCCGCAGGGGAGTGCGCAGGATTTTGCGGACCAGGATATGGGATAAGTTCTCGACGACGCGGAATTGGTCATCGGTCAGTTCCGGCAGTTTGTTGCGGGCTCGTTTGACGAAATGGCGCCGTGTCCGTTCGGCCTGCTGGGACAGGCTGAGGACGACGGGGCGGACCGACAGGTATTGATAGCGTTCGATCATGGTGTTCACGGCTTCGTCGACGATGTAGCTGGCGGCTACGGCTTCGCGCTGGCGCGTGGCTTCATTGTCATGGACGACTTCCTGTAAATCGTCGATATTATATAAGGTGACACCGGGCAGACCGGTCACGGCCGGGTCGACGTCGCGCGGTACGGCGATGTCGATGAGCAGCAGGGGACGACCCTGGCGCAGTTCCTGGAAGCGTTGCAGCCGGGGGACGGTGATGACGTAGTGCGGCGCCCCGGTCGATGCGATGATGATGTCTACGTCGGAGACGACGGCCTGGACTTCTTTATAGTGGACGGCCTGGCCGCCGACGTCGGCTGCCAGTTCCTGGGCCCGTTCCAGATGACGGTTGACGATGTAGAGTTTCCCTGCGCCTTTGCCTAAGAAATTCTGTGCCGTCAGGCGGGCCATCTGGCCGGCGCCGTAGAGCAGGAGGTTCCGGCCAGACAGGGAGCCGAGCTGTTTTTCGGCCATCTGTACGGCCGTATAGCTGACGGATACGGCGTTATAGGCGATATGCGTTTCTGTCCGGACCCGTTTTCCCGTGGCGATGGCCTGTTGGAAGAGCATGTTCAAAATGGCACTGGTCGCGCCGTTTTCGTGGGCCATGACGTAGGCCTGTTTGACCTGGCTGAGGATCTGGCCTTCGCCGAGGACCAGCGAGTCCAGGCTGGCCGCGACGTTGAACAAGTGATGGATGCAGGCTTTTCCCGTATAGCTGTAGAAATAGGACGGCTCATAAGCCGGGCGGCCGGCTGCGTCGAGGAAGAAGTCGCGCAGGGCTTGTTCGTTATCCCGCACGTCGTCGACGACGGCGTAGACTTCGGCACGGTTGCATGTCGACAAGATGACGGCTTCGCGCAGGCCGCCGTAATCGTCGAGATGCTGTAAGGCGTCGTGAATGGCGTCGGGCGTCATGGTAAAGCGTTCCCGGATGGCTACGGGAACGGTCTTATGGTTCAGACCGAGGATGACGAGGTCCATATTAAGCCTCGACTTCGCCGTTCTTCAGCCATTTGGCGACGTCGACGGCATGATAGGTGATGATGATATCGGCGCCGGCGCGTTTCATGCTGGTCAGTTCTTCCATGACGATGCGTTTTTCGTCGATCCAGCCGTTGCGGGCTGCGGCTTTGACCATGGCATATTCGCCGCTGACGTTATAGGTCGCAATGGGGCGCTGACAGCGCTGGCGGGCCTGATAGACGATGTCCAGGTAGGAAAGGGCCGGTTTGACCATGATGATGTCGGCGCCTTCTTCCAGGTCGAGGTCGATTTCCTTCATGGCTTCGCGGCCGTTGGCCGGGTCCATCTGATACTGGCGGCGGTCGCCGAAATGAGGTGCGGAATCGGCAGCATCGCGGAAAGGACCGTAGAAGCCGGACGCATATTTAGCGGCATAGGACATGATAATCGTGTTGATGAAGCCTTCTTCATCCAGGGCCTGGCGGATAGAGGCAATGCGGCCGTCCATCATATCCGACGGAGCGACGATATCGGCACCGGCTTCGGCCTGGCTGACGGCAACTTTGTTGAGGAGCTTCAAGGTCGCGTCGTTATCGACGTAGTGGCCCTTGAGCTGGCCACAGTGGCCGTGGTCGGTGTATTGGCAGAGGCAGACGTCGCCGACGATGACCATGTCCGGCAGGGCCTTTTTGATAGCGCGGATGGCGCACTGGACCGGGCTCTGCGGGTCCCAGGCGCTGGAGCCGATTTCATCTTTATAAGCCGGCAGGCCAAAGACTTCGATGGCCCGCAGCCCTAAAGCGTAAATGTCTTCGGCCAGGCGGACGGCGTTATCGACGGACAGGTGATAACAGCCAGGCATGCTGGGGATTTCTTCTTTGACATTCGTCCCGGGGACGACGAAGATAGGGTAAATCAAATCGTTGAGACATACATGGTTTTCCCGGACCATAGCGCGCAAAGGAGCGGAAAGGCGCAGGCGGCGGGGGCGTAAGGTATTCAATTTCATGACTGCTTGATTCTCCAATCTGTAATACATTCAGCCAGACCGGCTGTCGTATAGGTCTGGGCTGTGATTATTTTTTTCAGGCCCGCTTCCTGACAGGTACGGGCCGTAATGGGGCCGATGCAGGCGAAGGTAATGTCGTCGAGGACGTCGGATGGGGCCTGGTTCAGGGCCAGGAAGTTATGGACTGCTGACGAACTGGTGAAGGTCACGACGTCGATGGCCCGGCGGCGCAGGAGGTCCGTCAGGGCACGGCTGTTTTCTTCGGCCGCGACAGTGCAATAGGCCTGACAGATGTCGACGACGGCACCCCAGCGGCGCAGCGTGTCGGGCAGGACGGACCGGGCTTCTTTGGCCCGCGGGATGAGGATGCGTTCTTTTCCCGAAAGATGGGCTTCCAGGGCGGCGGCCAGGTCTTCGGCACAGTAGGCGTCGGGAACGACGTCGGCGCGCAGGCCGTATTTCGTCAGGGCTTGAGCGGTGGCACTGCCGATGGCAGCCAACTTAGCCCGGCCCAGGGCACGGCTGTCACGGCCGTGGTGCTGGAGGCGGCGGAAAAAGGCGTCGACGCCGTTGGTGCTGGTAAAGATGACCCAGTCATAGCTTTCCAATCGGCCGATGGCTGCATCCAGGGCCTGATACTTGTCGGTCGGCGGCGTGATGCGGATGGTCGGGACTTCCAGGCAGCGGGCGCCTCGTTCTTCCAGGCGGTGTGTCAAAGCCGGTGCCTGGGCATGGGTCCGGGTGACGGCGATGGTCAGGCCGAAGAGGGGCTTGGTATCGAACCACTGCATGGACGGCCGCAAGGCGACGACGTCGCCGACGATGAAGACCGCCGGGGCCTGGAAGTGGCAGGCTGCGGCTTTTTCTGCGATGTCGCCGACGGTGGCCACCAGCGTTTCCTGGTCGGCCTTCGTGCCCCAGCGGACCAGGGCTGCTGGCGTAGATGCCGGCCGGCCGTAGGTGATGAGTTGTTTGGTAATGGACGGCAGGTTGTGGACGCCCATGAGGAAAATCAGGGTATCGACGGCTGTGGCCAGTTTGTCCCAGTGAATCGACGAATGGCCTTTGGTCGGGTCTTCGTGGCCGGTGACGACGGCAAAGGATGAAGCCGCCGTCCGATCGGTGACGGGGATGCCGGCATAGGCCGGGGCGCCGATGGCCGACGTGACGCCAGGGATGATTTCAAAAGGCAGGCCGGCGTCGTGAAGGGCCCGGCTTTCTTCACCGCCGCGGCCGAAGACGAAGGGGTCGCCGCCTTTGAGGCGGACGACGGTCTTGCCTTCTTTGGCTTTGGCAATGAGCAGGTCGATGATTTTGTCTTGCGATAAGGTATGGTCAGCGGCTTTTTTGCCGACGTAGATTTTTTCAGCTTCGGGTGGAGCGAATTCCAAGAGGCGCGGGTCGGCCAAGTAGTCATAGATGACGACGTCGGCCCGGCCTAGGACTTCCTGGCCCCGCAGGGTGAGCAGGCGGTAGTCGCCGGGACCGGCGCCAGTGAGATAAACGATACCGTTCATAGAAACCTCCTTAATACGTGGGGGTAATCCCCAAATCGGTGAGGATGCGGCGGCCGCCGTCATCGAGGAGCGTACAGGCCGCTTCTTTGCCGATGGCAGCGCTGCCTGCGACGGGGCCTTGGGTCGTCGTGCGGCAGACGTGGCTGCCGTCGGGGGCGGCAATGATGCTCTGCAAAGTCAGCATTCCGTCCTGGACCGTGGCATAGACGCCGACCGGGACTTGACAGCTGCCATTGATTGCGGCCAGGAAAGCCCGTTCAGCTGTCGTCGCCGCTGCCGTGGCTTCATCGTTGAGGAAGGACAAAGCCTGTTTTAAGCTGTCATCATCAGCCCGGGTCTCGATGGCCAGAGCCCCCTGGCCGACGGCGGGAATCATGACTGTAACCGGCAGAAGCTGGGTGATGCGGTCGGCCCGCCCCAGGCGCTGCAGGCCGGCTTCGGCCAGGATGATGGCATCGTATTGGCCATCGTCGAGCTTTTTCAGGCGCGTGTCGACGTTGCCCCGGAGGTCGGTGACAATCAGGTCCGGCCGGGTGTGGAGCAGCTGGGCTCGGCGGCGCAGGCTCGACGTGCCGATGCGGGCGCCAGATGGCAGGGACTCCAGGCTGTCATAGGTATTGGATACGAAGGCGTCGTGGACGTGGTGGCGGGCCGTGATGGCTGCCAGGCAGAGGCCGTTGGGGATGTCTGCCGGCAGGTCTTTCAGGCTGTGGACGGCCAGGTCGATCGTGCCGTCCAGGAGGCGCCGTTCCAGTTCCGTCGTAAAGAGTCCCTTGCCGCCGATGCGGGCTAAGGGGACGTCGAGAATTTTATCGCCCTGTGTGACGATGTGGCGGAGCTGGACGGTCAGTTCCGGGTCATGCCGGCGCAGGGCATCGGCTACGTAGTTAGCCTGCCACAGGGCCAGCTGGCTGCGGCGCGTGCCGATAGTCAGTTTACGTTTCATGGTATTTCCTTTCCCAGACGGCCAGCCGTTCCCGGAGCAGGGCACTGGCCGCGTCGATTTCGTTATTCTCTACGCAAGCCATGACATCGTCCGTCAGAGCCTGGCGCCAGAAAGCCTGGCGGTCCCGGCTGGTCGGAAGAGACTTTTGGCCCTGACGGCGGATATCGGCTAATTCCGCCAGCCAGCGGCAATAGCGTTCGTCGAAGTGCTGTTCCAGCCGCTTCCGGAGCCAGCGCGACAGAGCCGGAGCCTTGCCGTTGGTGGAAATGGTGAGCTGCAGGTCGCCCTGGCGGACGATGGACGGCAGGGTGAAGTTGCAGAGGTCCGGGACGTCACAGACGTTGAGCAGCTTCCCCTGGGCTTTGGCGGCCGCGGCGACGGCGTGACTGACGGATTCGTCATCAGTGGCACAGATGATGAGGAAGAAGGTTGACTCATCGCCGGCCTGGTAGGTCCGCGGATGCCAGGTCAGGCGGTGGCTTTCGGCCAGTTCCTGTAACGGCTGGGTCAGGGCCGGGGCGATGACCGTCACGGCAGCCCCTTCAGCCAACAGGCGGCAGACCTTGCGCTCGGCGACACTGCCGCCGCCGAGGACCAGACAGGCCTGGCCGTTGAGATCGAGATTGATAGGATACATAAGAGGAACTCCCTTTCAAAGTGGTACGCTTCTTATTATACCATTATAATGGGAAAAAGCTGTAGTAAATACAACATTTTCTGAATGAAAAAGGAGCTGTCGCATCGCGACAGCTCCTTTTTTTGCAGTCAGCGGCTAGCTGTTAGCCGTCGTCTATAAAATGCAAATTCCGAATGGCGAGCCCGCTTCGGGATATGTACGATTTCTTGACCCGCTTGTTAGAAAAATCGTCCCAATTTCTAACGGGTCGCCCACGTGGCGACCCCTACACTCAAAAACTGCTTTGCGTGCGATAAAAAGAGCAACCTCTCAGTCAGCTTCGCTGACAGCTCTCCTATGAGGAGAGCCAGTGGGTCACGAGCCCTTAGCGGATGAAGTTGGTCATGATTTTGGCTTCTGTGGCCGGGGCTTCGATGCCTGCTTTTTTGCCGGCTTCAATGCATTTCAGGATCCAGGCCATGTTGCGGCCGAGGGTCCGCATGATCTGCAAGCCTTCTTCGTCTTTCTTGACTTCGTCCGGCGTGTTGCCGTGGACCATGGGCCAGTAGTTGGAAGCGACGCTGACCATCTGGTGGTAGGACAAATATTTATTGAGGACGTCCAGCGTAGCGGTCGTACCGGCGCGGCGGGCCGAAGCGACGGTAGCACCGACCTTGTGAGTCAGAGCAGCGCCGGCTTTGCCAGCCAGTTTATCCATGAAAGAGATGATTTCACCAGACGGCGAAGCCCAATATACCGGGGAACCGATGACCAAGCCGTCAGCGGCTTTCATTTTTTCGGCAACTGCATCGACGGTGGCATCATCCGGAACGGCATGGACGATTTCGGCATCAATGCCATTTTCTTTGAGCGTGTCGGCGACGACAGACAATGCTGTATACGTGCAGCCTTTTTCACGGCGGCTGCCATTTAACAAGATAACTTTCATGGGAATCCCTCCTGTAAATATCATGATTACATAATGAAATGATAGAAAACTACCATTCTTGCAAAAATACTATAGCACAGAAAGGGCAAAAAAGCAAATACGCAGGCCGCCGTTCGCCGTTCGCAAAATCAGCCGCTAACTGCGAACAGCTGGTTTTTCCTCAGACGCATAGGACACCTTGTTTCTATGATATAAAAATATCAAAATATAAAATTTAAAATGATATTTTTATTGCATTTAGTTAACGGGAATGGTATCATAAAGTCATCGAAAAGATTCCTTACCAAGCTACGTGAAAGGGAGTATGACTCATGAATATCATTACGCCTATGGATTCGGCGAACCAGGAAGTATGGATCGGCGTCGACGTCGGTACGACCGGGGTCCGGGCCATTGCTTATACCGAAGATGGGACCAACGTCTGCTCGTCGGAAGCCTTTTATCCGCTGTTGACACCTCATCCGGACTGGGCTGAAGAAAGCCCGCTCCAGATTCTCGAAGCCGTCCAGGAAGTCATCGGTAAGACGGCCGCCCAGCTGCGCTATAAGAATAAAGAGCTGGCAGGTATCGCCCTGAGTACGGTCATGCACAGCTTTGCCGGCCTCGATGAAGCGAAAGAACCCCTCATGGACATGCAAACCTGGGCCGACAGCCGCAGTGCGGCCATCGTCCGGGAGATGAAGAAGGATGAAGCCTTGTGCCGGTCCTTCTATGAACGGACGGGCTGCCCCATCCATGCCTGCTACCCCTTGGCCAAGATTATCTGGCTGCGCCAGAACCAGCCGGAACTCTTCCGCCAGATGCGCTATGTCGGCTCGCTGAAGGATTATTTATTCTATCATTTGACCGGTCAATGGGTCATCGATAAATCGGCTGCCAGTACGAGCGGCCTGTACAACGAACAGACCTTGGACTGGGACGATGAAATCCTGGCCTATGCCGGCATCACCCAGGACCAGCTGCCGCCGGTGGTATCGACGACGTACAGTCAGGGACTGTGTGATAAAGCGGCGAAAGCCCTGCATCTTCCCGCAGATCTTCCCGTCGTCATCGGCGCTACTGACGGCGTCCTGGTCAACGTCGGCATCGGGGCTGTCGAACCGGGCCAGCTCAGCGGGACCATCGGGACCAGCGGGGCCCTGCGCATGCTGACCCGTCAGCCCAAGACAGACCCGCAGATGCGCACGTGGTGCTATAACCTGACCGACGACATGTGGGTCGCCGGCGGGGCCATCAACAACGGCGGCATGATCCTGCGCTGGGTCCGCGACAAGATTTGCCATTATGGCGGCAGTGCCTTGGAAACGCTGGACATCGACCCCTATGATTTGATGACCATGAAAGCGGAACACGTCGATGCCGGCGCTGACGGCCTCATCTGCCTGCCGTATTTCACGGGCGAACGGGCGCCGTACTGGAATTCGGAACTGCGGGGCATGTTCTTCGGCTTTTCCCTCAATCACAGCCGGTCCCACATGATCCGCGCCGTCATGGAAGGCATCTGCTACAGCCTGAACAGCGTCATGGCAGCGCTCAAAGAGTTCGGCGACGTCAAGGACATCCGCGTCAGCGGAAGTTTTACGAAATCGAAGCTCTGGCTCCAGATTTTATCGGACGTCCTCAATCAGCCCATCACCCTGCCGGACAACAGCGAAGGCGCTGCCTTCGGAGCGGCTGTCCTGGGCTTCATTTCCAGCGGCAAGTTGAAGAGCATCGCCGATACGGCCCACTTGGTCCACGCCAAGAAAATCTATACGCCTATCGAAGAAAACGTCGTTGTCTACCAGCAGCTCTACGACATCTTCGTCCGGCTCTATCATAATTTGCAGCGCGAATTTGCCGACATCACGGCATATCAGCAGAAATTATAATTTTCAGTGAAAAGGAGCGATTGCTATGGCACTTCACGATATTGGCGTCGTCGGCATGGCCGTCATGGGCAGCAACCTGGCCCTGAACATGGCCGACCACGGCTATGACGTTTCGGTTTACAACTACACGCCGGATTTGACGGAACAGTTCCTGAAAGAACGGCCTCATGAAAAGATTACCGGCTATTTCGAGCTGAAGGATTTCCTGGCTTCCCTGAAGCGGCCGCGTAAGGTCATGCTGATGATCATGGCCGGTGCGCCTGTGGACAGCATGCTCGACCAGCTGCTGCCTCTCCTCGATACGGGCGACATCATCATCGACGGCGGCAATTCCTATTTCGGCGATACGCGCCGCCGCTACGACCGCTGCAAAGAAGACGGCATCCACTTCTACGGCATGGGCATTTCCGGCGGTGAAACCGGAGCCCGCCGCGGTCCTGCCATCATGCCTGGCGGCAATAAGGAAACGTACCCGGAAATCCAGCCCATTTACGAAGCCATTGCTGCCAAAGCGGCTGACGGCAAGCCGTGCTGCACCTACATCGGCGAAGACGGGGCCGGCCATTACGTCAAGATGGTCCATAACGGCATCGAATACGCTGACATGCAGCTCATTGCCGAAGCGTATTTGCTGCTTAAATACGTCGGCGGTTACGATAATGCGGCCATTTCTAAGATTTTCCATGAATGGAATCAGGGGGAATTGAAGAGCTTCCTCATCGGCATCGCAGCAGACATCTTCGCCGAAGACGACGAAGCAGGCGGACAGGTCCTGGATAAAATCGTCGACGCCGCCGGCCAGAAGGGGACGGGACGCTGGACGAGCATCGAGTCGATGAAACAAGGCGTCGATATTTCCATGATCACGGCGGCCTGCAATGCCCGCGTCATGTCCAATGCACCGGGCCGTGTGAAAGCCCAGGCCTGCATTGGAAAGCCGGCCCTGACACATCAGCACGGCGACGATTTCATCGAAGCCGTCCGCCAGAGCCTCTATGCAGCTAAAATCGTTGCTTACGCCCAGGGATTTTCCCTCTACAAGAGCGCATCGGAAACGTACGACTGGCACCTCGATTACGGCGCCATCGCCTCGATTTTCCGGGCTGGCTGCATCATCCAGGCTGAATTCCTGACCAAGATTACTGAGGCCTATGACAAGAATCCGGCCTTGGATAATCTCTTGTTCGACGACTTCTTCCTCAGTAAGATCAACGCCAACCAGGGCGCCCTGCGGCAGATTATCGGCCTGGCCATCGCCAACGGCTTGCCTATCCCGGCCTTTTCAGCAGCCCTGCAATACCTCGATGCCTACAGCAGTCCCCAGGTCGGAGCCAACCTCATCCAGGCCCTGCGCGACTACTTCGGCGCCCATACGTTCCAGCGCGTCGATCAAGATGGCATCTTCCATCACCATTGGCACGAACATTATACAAAATAAAGGAGGCCTTCCATCATGCCACTCGTCATCCTAGCCATTGGGATTCTCGTCTTATTCTTCCTCATCGTTAAAGTCAAACTCAACAGTTTCCTGGCCCTGCTCCTCGTCGCCGGCGCTGTCGGCCTGGCTGAAGGCATGCCCATCGACAAGCTCATCCCGACCATTGAAAAAGGGCTGGGCGGTACCCTCGGCGGCCTGGCTATCGTCGTTTCCTTCGGCGCTATGCTGGGCAAGCTCATGGCCGAAAGCGGCGGTGCTCAGCGCATTGCCACGACGTTGATCAACGTCTTCGGTCGGGAAAACGTCAAATGGGCTGTCTGCCTGACCGGTTTCATCGTCGGCATCGCCTTGTTCTATGAAATCGGCTTCGTCCTGCTCATTCCGTTAGTCTTCACCATTGCCGCAGAAGCTAAGATTCCATTGCTGGAAGTCGGCATCCCGATGGCAGCGGCCTTATCGGTCACGCACGGGTTCCTGCCGCCTCATCCGGGCCCGACAGCTATTTCCATCATTTATAATGCCGATATCGGCACGACCCTGGTCTACGGCGCCATCATCGCCATCCCGACGGCCATCGTCGCCGGCCCGTTGTACTGCACGCTGACGCGGGACATCAATCCGGAAATCCCCAAGGGCATGTACAACCCGAAAATCTTTAAAGACGATGAAATGCCCGGCTTCGGCATCTCCGTCTTCACGGCCCTGGTCCCGGTCATTCTCATGGCCGCTTCGGCGATTGCTAAATTGACCATGGGTGCCGACGTACCGGCCCGTCATGTCCTGACCTTCTTCGGCCAGCCGGATATCGCCCTGACGATTTCGGTAGCCATTGCCATCTATACTTTCGGCCTGGGCCGGGGTAAATCCATGGAAGACGTCATGAAGACGGTCCAGGATGCGGTCTTGACCATTGCCATGATCCTGCTCATCGTCGGCGGTGGCGGTGCCTTGAAACAGGTCCTCATCGACAGCGGCGTCGGCACGTACATCGGCAACCTCGTCGCCGGTTCTGATTTATCACCCCTGCTCCTGGCCTGGCTGGTCGCTGCCGTCATCCGCACGGCCTGCGGTTCGGCTACGGTCGCAGCTTTGACAGCTGGCGGCATCGCGGCGCCTATCTGTGCGGTTACCGGCGCCAGCCCGGAACTGATGGTCCTGGCAACCGGCGCGGGCTCGCTCATCTTCAGCCCGCCGAATGACCCCGGTTTCTGGCTCTTCAAGGAATTCTTCGGCCTGACGGTCAAACAGACAGTCCGCACGTGGTGCGCCCTGGAAACGATCATCGCCGTCATGGGTCTGGCCGGCGTACTTGTATTGAATCTCTTTGTAGGCTAAAATAAAAGTGAATACAGAAGTAGGAGGGAAGACGATGGAAGAAACGAAACTCCAGTTATTTCCTGTCCTGCGCAGCGCATACGGCGGTCTGACCAAGTCAGAGCGCCGTATTGCCGATTATATCGTCGATCATACCGGTGAGGTCATGGAACAGACCGTTTCGGACCTGGCCGTTCATGCGCAGAGTTCGGAAATCACCATTTCCCGGTTTTGCAAGAAATTGGGATGCAGCGGTCTGAAAGAATTGAAGCTCATGCTGGCTGCGGAATTATCGGCGGCGCCGCAGAAGGCCTTCCACGACATCCAGGCCGGCGATAGCGGGCGGAACGTAGCCACCAAGGTCTTTGCCAATATTGCCGAAGGCCTGCAGGATACGCTGAGCCTCCTCGATTATGAAGCTCTCGATGCGGCGGCCCGGCTGCTCTTGAAAGCCCGGCGCATCTACGTCTTCGGCTTTGGCAACTCGGCGACGGTCTGCATGGATATGGCCACGCGCTTCTTGCGCCTGGGACTGGCTATCCGGGAATATGCCGATTCCCATATGCAGGTTACGGCAGCGGCCTTGATGACGGCCGACGATGTGGTCATCGCCGTATCTCACAGCGGGGCAACGAAAGAACTCTTGCAATCGGTCCAGGCTGCCAAGCAAGCCGGGGCCAAGGTCATCGTCATTACCAGCCACGGTCAGTCGCCTTTGGCTGCTTTGGCCGATATCTGTCTTTGCGGCATGGGACGCGAAGTCCAGTACACATCGGAAGCCGGTGCGTCGCGCCTGATCCACATGGCCATCGGCGACGTCCTCTATACGCGCGTGGCCATGCAGGAAGAAACGGTCTTTCGGGACAATATGGAAAAGATGCGCCGCGAAATCGGCAAGAAGCGGCAGCGCTGATTTTGGCTACGAAAATCGGCCGTTCTGTGGTACAATAAAGCTGTTCTTATTGCAAATAGAGGAAGGATGATTAGCAGGTGAAGAAATTCTTGGAAATGGCGACTATCGTCGAGAATGAAGCCATTATTCCTGAAGTCTGGAAAATGGTATTCCATGCTCCGCAGATTGCCCGGGAAGCACAGCCCGGCCAATTTGTCAATGTCCATCGCGATGGGGGACAGACCTTTTTGCGCCGGCCTTTCGGTATTGTCGATGCCGATGCCGAAACGGGCAATGTCACGATCATTTACCGCCTGGTCGGCAAGGGCACCGTTGAAATGAAGGGCCTGCGCAGCGGCGACGCCCTGAGCGTCGAAGGCCCCCTGGGGGAAGGCGTCTTTACGACGGCACCGGGACAGGTCCTGCTGGCTGGCGGCGGCGTCGGCCTGGCTCCGCTCATCTTTTTGGCCAAGCGCCTGGACCATCCCATCGTACTCGTCGCCGGCAAGACGGCGGCTGAAACGTTCTGGACGAAGTTCTTTGAACCCTATGCCGGCCAGATCTATGTGACGACCGATGACGGATCCCAGGGCATCAAAGGTTTTGCCGTCGATGCGCTGCCGCAGATTTTTTCGGAACATGCTATCGACCGCGTATCGGTCTGCGGGCCGACGGTCATGATGAAGACCATCGCCCAGGCTTCGGCCCAAGCCGGCGTGGCTTGTGAAGTGTCCATGGAAAAACGGATGGCCTGCGGTATCGGCGTCTGCCTGGGCTGTACCTTTGAAAGCAAGCTCGACGGCAAACGCTATAAAGTCTGTGCCGACGGGCCTGTATTTGACGCGAAGGAGGTCTTTGCATGATCAGCGAACGCATTGCCGTCCAATTTGCCGGTATTTCCATGAAGACACCGGTCATGGGAGCATCGGGGACCTTTGGATTTGGCGTAGAATACCGTGATTTTCTCGACCTCGACCACGTCGGGGCCATTATTTCCAAGGGCATCACGCCGCTGCCGCGGCCGGGAAACCCCGGCGTCCGCATTGCAGAAACGCCGGCAGGGATGCTCAACTGCATCGGTCTGGAAAATCCCGGCGTCGAAGTCTTCAAGCGGGACATCCTGCCCAAGGTCAACGAAACCTGCCAGACGCCGCTCATCGTCAATATCTCGGCCGGGACAGCCGAAGAATACGGCGAATTGGCAGCTCAGTTAGACGTCGATGGCGTCGCAGCCCTGGAAGTCAATATTTCCTGCCCCAATGTCAAAGAAGGGGGCATCGTCTTCGGCACGCAGCCGGAAGCGGCTGCGGCTGTAACGCGCAGCGTCAAGGACCATACGAAGAAGCCGGTCATCGTCAAATTATCGCCGAATGTCACGGATATTACCGTCATGGCTAAAGCCGTCGAAGCGGCCGGCGCCGATGCCGTATCGCTCATCAATACCCTGACGGGTATGGCCATCGACATCAAGACCCGCCGCCCCTTGCTGGGCAATATCACCGGCGGCCTGTCCGGCCCGGCTGTGAAGCCCGTCGCTCTGCGCATGGTATGGCAGACGGCCCAGGCCGTATCCATCCCCATCCTCGGCCTGGGCGGCATCTCGACCTGGCAGGACGCCGTCGAATTCATGCTGGCCGGCGCCAGCGCCGTCGCCGTCGGTGCCCATAACTTCGTCGACCCCAGAGCCGTCGAAACCATCGCCGAAGGTCTGGACCAGTACTGCCAGGACGAAGGCATCGAACATATCCAGGACATTGTAGGGGCATTAGAGATTCGTGGCTAGGGACTAGTGGCTAGTGGCTCGTGGTTAGTGGTTAGTAGTTAGTGGCTCGTGGCTCGTGGCTCGTTGTGGGAATCCAATTCATGAGCCCGTTGGGTATATGTAAGATTCCCGTGACCCATTGATATGAGCGGGCCGCCCTTTGGGACGGCCCCTACGAAGCGGTCCATGGGACCGCGGCTAACCCCTAACTGCTAGCCACTAACCACTAAAAAAGGAGCTGTTGCATGTGCAACAGCTCCTTTTTTCTATTATTTATTTCTTATTCTTTTTTCGTGATGCGAAGTCGCCGCCGGCCTGGATGACGTTGACGACGACGATGAGGATGATGATCGTCGCCAGCATGACGTCGGGACGGAAGCGCTGGTAACCATAGCGGATAGCGATGTCCCCTAAGCCGCCGCCGCCGATGGCGCCGGCCATGGCCGATGCCCCGATGAGATTGACGATGAGGACGGTGATGTTATTGATGATCGTCGGCAGGGCTTCGGGAATGAGGACCTTGCGGATGATTTGGAAGGGCGTAGCCCCCATGGATTCCGCTGCTTCGACGAGGCCGAAGTCGACGTCGCGGATGGACGTTTCGACGAGACGGCTCAGGAAGGGGATGGCGACGATGGTCAAGGGGACGCAGGCTGCCGTCGTACCGATGGACGTGCCGGCAATGAGGCGCGTCAGCGGGATGATGGCGACCATGAGGATGATGAACGGGATGGAACGGATGATGTTGACGATGGTGCCAAGGATCTGATTGATGAAGCGGTTTTCCAGGATATGGCCCTTGCTGGTCGTGACCAGGGTGATACCCAGGGGAATCCCGATGATACCGCCGATGACCGTAGCGACGGCGACCATATAGAACGTTTCTTCAATGCCTTGGAGCATTAACTTAATGATTTCTTGGGACATAACCTAAAACCTCACTTCCAATCGGTAATGTTTTGATATACGAGAATGCTTTGGCCTGTGTTTCCATGTCGCCCATGATGACGACGATGAGGTAGCCAAAGGGTTCATCCTGGATGTAGTCGATGTTGCCGTAGAGGACGCTGACTTCGACGTTGAATTTGCGGACAATATCGGCGACGACGGGATCATTAGTGGCAGCGCCCTTAAAGCGCAGGCGGACGAGCATGTTGCGGTCCGGTGCCGGCTGATCCGTGACGCCCAGGTTCTTGATGCCTGCCGGCAGTTCCATGTTGATGATGGACGTGACGAAGTCCTTCATGGTCTGGGACTGAGGATTGGTGAAGATGTCGACGACGCGGCCCATTTCCTTGATGACGCCGCTTTCGATGACGGCAACGCGGTGGCAGATTTCCTTGACGACGGCCATTTCATGGGTGATGACGACGATGGTGATGCCCAGGCGCTGGTTGATGTCCTGGAGCAGTTCCAGGATAGATTTTGTCGTCTGCGGGTCCAGGGCTGACGTGGCTTCGTCGCAGAGCAGGATTTTCGGGTCACTGGCCAGGGCACGGGCGATGCCGACGCGCTGTTTCTGGCCGCCCGAGAGCTGGGACGGATAGTTGCCGGCCCGGTCACTGAGGCCGACCAGGTCGAGGAGGGACGCGACTTTCTTTTCGATGACGTCTTTCGAGGCGCCGACGAGTTCCAGCGGGAAAGCAATGTTTTCGGCAACCGTACGGGATGATAAGAGATTGAAGTGCTGGAAAATCATGCCGATGTTCTTGCGTTCTGCCCGCAGCTGGGATTCATTCATCTTGGTCAAATCCTTGTCGTCGATGATGACCTGGCCGCTCGTCGGTTTTTCTAACATATTGATGCAGCGGACCAGCGTCGATTTGCCGGCACCGCTCTTGCCGATGATACCGAAGATCTCGCCGTCGTCGATGGTCAGGTTGATGCCCTTCAGGGCCTGGACCTGTGCGGCGCCGCCGTAGGTCTTGGTAATATTTTTCAGTGTAATCACAGTATCAACTCCTCAAAATAGGCGTAACTAGAAAAAGCAACCACAAAAAAAGGCCGTCATGCAGATGACGGCCGTATATACGGTTTCATTTCATCTGTCGGAATGTTCCGTTGGAATTGGCACCTTCCCGGTAGGGGGTTGCCGCAGCGTCATCGGGCCAGTCCCTCAGCTGCTCTGGATGAAGGATATATGGTTGTTGCGTTTTATAATAGCACGGATGGCCGGGCTTGTCAATGGAAAATCGTTATTGCGCCCAGTCGCCAGCCGTAAAGACCGGTACCGTCGTGCTGTCGGCTTTCGTCCCGGTGATGGTCAGATCCGGTGAACCGACCATGAAATCGACGTGGATCATGGAATCGTTGAGGCCGGCTGCGGCGACGGCGTCTTTATCCATATCGGCACCGCCAGCCAGGCAGGTCGGATACGATGCGCCCAGGGCCAGGTGACACGAGGCGTTTTCGTCGAAGAGCGTTTCATAGAAGAGGATGCCCGACAGGGAAATGGGCGAGTGATAGGGGATGAGGGCCACTTCGCCGAGGCGGCAGGCACCGTCGTCGATGGCGATGAGCTTCTGGAGGACGTCTTCTCCCGTTTCGGCTGCGGCGTCGACGACTTTGCCGTCTTTGAAGGTCAGGTGGAATTTGTCGATGAGGTTGCCGTTATAGACCAGGGGCTTGGTGCTGTAAACCGTGCCGTTGACGGCATCCGCCTTGGGCGCCGAATAGATTTCTTCCGTCGGGATGTTGGCGTTGAAGAGCAGGTGGTCCGCCGTTTCTTCCATGCCGCCCTGCCAGATGTGACCGGCCGGCAGGCCGATAGTCAGGTCTGTTCCCAGGTTGTTCGTATAATGCAGGCTGGTGAAATGCTGGTCCGTCATCCAGGTCCGGCGCTTCTTCAATTCGGCCAGATGGGCATCCCAATCGGCCAGGGCATCGGCACCGTCGGCACGGGACGACTGGAGGATTTGCTTCCACAAGGCTTCGTAAGCGGCGGTAGCATCGAGGTCCGGGTAGAGCAGTTTGGCCCAGACGGCACTGGGGACGGCGGCGACGAGCCACGTCGTCTTCGAGGCCATCATGCCGTCGATGTATTCCTTCAGGGCTTCATTCTGGGCTTTCTGCTGGGCGAAAATCTTCTTGGTGTCGATGCCGTCCATGAGGTACGGGTTGGCCGAGATGAGGCTGAGGAAGGCCGCTTTCTTATGGTAATAGTAAAGGCTGAAGTCGCGGCGCCAGTCCGGCAGGGATTCGAAATATTGCAGATCTTCGTGTTCGTAGCGCAGGCGGGCCATATCGTCAGACCGCCAGTTGCAGACGACCTGGGCGGCGCCGGTTGTATAGGCTTCTTTTGTCAAGAGGGTGACGAAGTCGTGCGATTCGACAGGGGCATTGATGACCAGGGTCTGGCCTTTTTGGAGATTCAGGCCCTTCTGTAAGAGGACGCGGGCATAAGCCATTAATTGTTTCGTAGTTGGCATAAAATCACTCCTTAGTAGATGAGGATAGGACAGGGACTTTCCAGGCCGTGTGCTTCCACAGGCGCCAGTTCAGGGCACTGGCGTTGATGGCCAGGCTGATGATGAGGCTGATCCAGTAGCCATAGGGCCCGTAGGACGTGACATGGGCCATGGCATAGCCCATGGGGATGCTGATGAGCCAGTAGGTCACAAAAGCGACATACGTGATGATTCTGACATCCTTATAGCCGCGAAGGATGCCCTGGACCGGGGTACCGGCTGCATCGAAGAAGGAAAAGGCGACGGCGTAGAAGATGAACATGCGGATGGCCCAGAAGGTCTCGGCATCGCTGGTGAAGATGGCCGCAATAGTATCGACAAAGTGATAGGTCACGATGATGAGGGCGATGGCAATGGTAAAGGCCGTCATCTGGCAGAGCACGGCATACTGCCGGGCAGCGGCGTAGTTACGGGCGCCGACTTCGTAACCGATGACGATGGTCGCCGTCAGGCTGATGCTCCAGGGCAGGGTATAGGTCAGGGTCGAGAAACTGATGGCTGCCTGGTTGGCTGCCAGGTATAAGGTGCCGAATTCAGCCATGAGCAGGCCGACGATGGAGAAGAGGCTCGTTTCGCAGAAGACGGCGATGAAGATGGGAATGCCCAGTTCCAGCTGATGGTAGCAATGGTACCAGCTGAAAGGCCGCAGGCGGCTCCAGAGATGGTAGGAACGAAAGGGTTCCATCCATTGCAGGACGGCGGCGAAGAGCAGGAAGGATACCCAGGAGGCCAGGGTAATGGCATAGCCCGTCCCGATGCCGCCCATGGCCGGAATGGGACCGGCGCCGAAGATGAGCAGGCGGAAGAGAATGATCGTCAGGACCAGGTTGGTCACTAAGATGGCCATGGAGACGTGGGTCTTGCCGTGGGCGTCGACGATATAGCGCATCGTCGCCTGCAGGCAGATGGGAACCAGCCCCAGGGCCAGGGCCTTGAGGTATTCCCAGGCGATGTAGCGGACTGGCGCGTCGAGGCCCATGAAGTCCAGGAAGGGCGGCATGAGGACGGCGCCGGCCAGAAAAATGACGGCCGTAAAGCCCAAGCTCAAATAGAGGCTCTGCATGATGTACGTCGGGATTTCCTCAGACTTCTGAGCGCCCCGGAGCTGGGCGATGATCGGCGAGATGCCGAAAAAGATACCGCACAGGCCGGCAAAGACGGGATACCAGATATTGACGGCAACAGCGACTCCTGCCAAGTCGATCGTCCCGGCCTGACCGCTGAAGATAGAACTGAAGACGGCTGTGCCGACCTGGGCCATCTGGGTCAGGAGCAGGGGGAAGAATAAGGCCAGGAAATGGCGGAATTGGAACCAATGGGGGAACATGATATCCTCCTTGTATGAAAAAGGGCTTGTCGCACGTGCGACAAGCCCTTTAAAGTTGTTAGTGGCTAGCAGTTAGTGGTTAGCAAATTACAAACTCTGTACTACCAACTATAAAGAGAAAGGGACCACGCATGATAACAGAAACCTTCGTGCGACAGCACCTTTGAGTTTGATGCCCCAAATCACATCAAACATCAAACATAAACGAAAAAGGGACCGTGCATGATGGCCGAAACCTTCATGCGCCAGTCCCCCTTTTCAGTCAAACTTATTTACCCATAGCATTGACTTTGGAAGCCAACCGGGATTTTTTACGAGCTGCAGTGTTTTTATGGAGAACGCCTTTCTGTGCGGCGCTGTCGATTACGCTGCTAGCTTTATCGAATGCTTTTTTAACAGCTTCAGCGTCACCAGCGGCGATAGCTTCGGTCGTACGGCGGATAGCAGTATGAACAGAAGATTTAACCTGAGAGTTAGCTGCGTGGCGAGCTGCGTCTTTTTCCATCGTTTTGATATTGGATTTAATCTGCGGCAATGGATTCACCTCCCTAATTTACAAGAACACTAGAAGAAATTTTACCATATGGCGCAGAAAAAAGCAATACCTTTTTCACAAGACATACGATTAAGCTTTGCCTTCCGAACCGAGGACGCATTTGATCTTGTGAGCGACGATGTCGTGGACGAACTGACGGCCGTCGGCGAGGTACTGGCGCGGGTCGAAATGTTCCGGATGCTGTGCCATGTGCTGACGGATGCCGGCAGTCAGGCCGAGACGGAGGTCGGAGTCGATGTTGATCTTGCAGACAGCCATGGAAGCGGCTTTACGGAGCTGGTCTTCAGGGATACCGATGGCGTCAGCCAGGTTGCCGCCGTTTTCATTGATGATCTTGACATATTCCGGTACGACCGAGGATGCACCGTGGAGGACGATCGGGAAGCCCGGCAGGCGTTTGGAGACTTCTTCGAGGATGTCGAAGCGGAGTGTCGGCGGTACGAGGACGCCGTCAGCGTTACGCGTGCACTGTTCCGGTGTGAATTTGAAAGCGCCGTGGCTGGTGCCGATAGCGATAGCCAGGGAGTCGACGCCCGTGCGGGATACGAATTCTTCGACTTCTTCCGGACGTGTATAATGAGCTTCATGGGCAGCGACTTTGACATCGTCTTCGATGCCGGCCAGCTGACCGAGTTCGCCTTCGACGACGACGCCGTGAGCGTGTGCGTATTCAACGACTTTTTTCGTGAGGGCGATATTGTCTTCGAAAGAATGTTTCGAGCCGTCGATCATGACGGAAGTGAAACCGCCGTCGATGCAGTCTTTGCAGGTTTCAAAGTCAGCGCCGTGGTCGAGGTGAAGGGCGATGGGGAGATCATGATCTTCCAAGGCTGCTTCTACGAGATGTTTCAAATACGGCGGTTTAGCGTATTTGCGGGCACCAGCCGAAGCCTGAAGGATGATCGGGGAATTCAATTCAGCAGCGGCAGCGGTGACGCCCTGGACGATTTCCATGTTGTTGATGTTGAATGCGCCGATAGCATAGTGGCCTTCATAGGCTTTTTTAAACATTTCTGTAGTTCCAATTAATGGCATGTTTACATTCCTCCTACATAATACGTAAAGATGTTTAATATATATAATTCCAGCCAGCCCGGCGGACGAGGGCGTCCATATCTTCAGGCAGCCGGGAATTAACGGTGATGAAGCGGTGGCTCATGGGATGGGTGAACTGGATACAGTAGGCGTGCAGGGCCTGGCGGCCGATGAAGCGGCGCGAACCGCCGTATAGGTCGTCGCCAGCCAGGGGATAGCCCAGGTAACTGCTGTGGACCCGTATCTGATGGGTCCGGCCCGTGTGCAGGACAATCTGGAGCAGGCTGTAGTCCCTGCCAGCTGCGAGGCAGGTGAAATCGGACCAGGCCGGCTTGCCGTCGAGGCGGACACAGCGGGTGATGATGCTATCGGGACATCTTCCGATGGGGGCGTGTACAGTTGTGACCCGCGACGGGTATCGTCCCTCACAGATAGCTAAATATAAGCGCTTATAGCCTAAGTCCTGCTTATCGAAAGCGCACTGGATCTGCGGTTCTTTGGCGACCATGCAGAGACCGGACGTATTCTTGTCCAGGCGGTGCATGGGGTGATAGGAACAGTGCTGACCCGTCTGTTCATAATGATAGGCGACGGCATTGGCCAGCGTCCCGTCGCGGACGGCCGATGTGGGATGCATCAGGAGGCCCGCAGGCTTGTCGATGACCATGAGATAGTCATCTTCATAGACGATGCCAATAGGGATATCCTCTGGCGGAAAAGGATTCTTTTCCGGAAGGGTGACAGCGATTTCATCGCCTTCATGGACGAAGTCCCGTGTCGATGCGGCCTGCCCATTGATGGTGCAGATGCCGTTATGCTTGATGCGGCGCCGCAGCGTCGAGGAGACGCCGAAATGTTTCAAGGCGCCGCCTAAGGATGTAGGCCGGGTAATCGCCCCGACTGTAAAATGAATCATTTGCATTTCCCCTATATTGGCTTTGTCTACATCTATTATACAAAATGAAAATAAATAAATCCATACATTTCGCGAAATCATGTGGGCTATATTTTAGCCCGCAAGGCCCTGAGCGTAGGGATACCCAGAAAAAAATCATCTCCTGGAAAAGGAAACTTGACGCTCCGCGTCGAAATAGTATATCATAGGAATGTTATGTATCCATTTTTTATGATTTACGATAAAAGAGTGTTCCCTAAAGAAGGAATTTCACAGGTGGATAGAGAATAATATATACGTCAGCGTTATTGAAATGAAACAGGTGATATGAGTGAAACGGTTTTCCAGCGAATTTATCGAACAGGTCCGACAGGCCAATGACATCGTCAGCGTCATCTCCGATTACGTGACGCTGAAACGGCGGGGCCGCAACTTCTGGGCCTGCTGCCCTTTCCATAATGAAAAGACCGCCTCTTTCAGCGTCGCTGCCGATAAGGGATTCTTTTATTGCTTTGGCTGCCATGCCCACGGCGATGTCTTCCAGTTCATTATGAAAAAAGAAAACCTTTCCTTTTCAGACGCCGTCGAACGCCTGGCCGAACGGGCCCATATCGCCCTGCCCGTCGTCGAACGGTCGGCTGAAGAAATCGCCCGCGACAAGCAGCGGGACCGCTTGTATCAGATCAACGAAATGGCGGGCAACTTTTTCCACAACTGCCTGACCCAGACCCATTACGGACAGCCTGGACTGGCCTATTTCCACAAACGCCACGTATCGGATGATACTATCGAGGCCTTTAAGCTGGGCTTTGCTCCGGAAAGCTGGGATAAACTGACGACGGCTTTCATGAAAAAAGGCGTTACTGGCAGGGAACTAGTCCTTCTGGGACTGGCTAAAGAAAAGAACGGCCACTTTTACGATGCCTTCCGCGGGCGGGTCATGTTCCCCATCCGCGATGGCCGCAGCCGCATCGTCGGCTTCGGTGGCCGCGTCCTCGACGACAGCAGGCCGAAGTATCTCAATTCGCCGGAAACGCCGATTTTCAATAAACGGCGGCTCCTCTTCGCCATGGACCTGGCCCATAAAGCGATTTATGAGCAGGGCAAAGCTATCCTGGTCGAAGGCTATATGGATGTCGTTTCCGCTCATAACCGGGGCATCCATAACGTCGTCGCTTCGTTAGGGACCTCCTTTACGCCGGAACAGGCGCGGCTCTTGCAGCGCCAGGCCAAGGAACTTGTCTTGGGCTACGACATGGATGGTGCCGGCCGCCAGGCGACGCAGCGGGCTATGGAAATCGTCCGCGGCCTGGGGATGCGCATCCGCGTCTTGTCCCTGCCGCAGGGCAAGGACCCTGATGAATACATCAACGCCGCCGGGCCAGACAAGTTCCGCCAGGCCGTCGACGAAGCGCCCAATGTGCTCGATTACATGCTCATGCGGGCTTTGCAGCGCTTCGATGTGACGACGCTGGAAGGGAAATCAGCCATTACGGCGATGGTCCTGCCCGTCGTCGCTGCCGTCGATAACCGGGTCCTGCTGGAAGCCTTTTTGAAGAAACTGGCCGGCCAGCTGCAGATTGGGGAGAACGCCGTGCGCAGCGAATTCAACAAGTATGTCGCTGCCCATCCGGAAGCTGGCCAGCAGCAGGTCGTCATCTCTTCGTCCGTGTCCCAGGAAAATGCCGCAGCCCGCGGGAGTGGGACCATGGCCGTAGCCGAAGAGAATATCCTGCGGTTCCTCCTGGAAAAGCCTGCTTCCTGCGAGCGGATCCACGCCAAAGTCTCATCGGACCTCTTTGCCGATGAACGGCGGCGCCACATTTACCAGCTCATTTTGGATACGTATGCACACCAAGGGATGTACACACCACATGACATCCAGCAAAAATTAACTCCTGAGGAGGCCGAAGAAGTAGCACGAATTATGGTTCTACAAGATGTCCCACTGGACGAAAATGTACTGATGGATTATGTCAAGCGCTTTCGCATGGCCGATTTACAAAAGCAGTACCTGGCGCACAGCCGCCTGGCTGCCACTTATAGCCGGACTGGCGATGCAAGGCTGGCCGAAGAGCTTGCAGCATGTAAGAAGATTAACGATGAAATGAAACAATGGTCTTGAGGAGCAGAAAGGAGCCTGTACACCATGGTGAATAAAACGACAGATGATACGAAAGTAACGAAGAAAACGACGAAGAAGACGACGCGCCGTAAGACGTCCAAAAAGAAGGATGCCGCCGTTAAGAAGCCGTTGAGTGAAAAAGAACGCCAGGCCCTGGCCCTGCAGCACATCAAGCAGCTCCTGCAAATGGGGCAGAAGAAGGGCAGCCTGACGTATACGGAAATCATGAACCTCATGGAAGAAGATGAACTGACGCCGGACCAGATCGACAAGATGTATGAAGTCTTTGCCGACAAGGGCATCGACATCATCGGCGAAGACGATTCCATGGCGGAACATGACGATATAGATGATGAAGATACGGAAAAAGTCCCGGACCTTCACAATGTCGACCTCAGCGTACCGGAAGGCATCAACATCGATGACCCGGTCCGCATGTATTTGAAAGAAATCGGCCGTGTGCCCCTTTTGTCGGCGACGGAAGAAATTACCCTGGCCAAGGCCATCGAAAAGGGCAATGCTCCTGATGCGACAGAAGAAGACATCAAAGCCGGCACGATTGCCAAGAAGAAACTGACCGATGCCAACCTGCGCCTCGTCGTCAGCATCGCCAAACGCTATGTCGGCCGGGGCATGTTGTTCCTGGACCTCATCCAGGAAGGGAACCTGGGCCTCTTGAAAGCCGTCGACAAGTTCGACTACAGCAAAGGCTACAAATTCAGTACCTATGCGACATGGTGGATCCGCCAGGCCATTACCCGTGCCATTGCCGACCAGGCCCGGACCATCCGCATCCCGGTCCACATGGTCGAAACCATCAACAAGCTGATCCGTATTTCCCGCCAGCTCCTGCAGGATAAAGGCCGGGAACCGCTGCCGGAAGAAATTGCCGAAAAGATGGACATCCCTGTCGAACGCGTCCGGGAAATCATGAAGATTGCCCAGGAACCGGTATCCCTGGAAACGCCAATCGGTGAAGAAGAAGATTCGCACCTCGGCGATTTCATCGAAGACTCGGAAGCCGTCGCACCGGATGATGCAGCTTCCTTCATCCTGCTGAAAGAACAGATCGAAGACGTCTTTTCCTGTCTCACCGACCGGGAACGCAAAGTCCTCTACTTGCGCTTCGGCCTCAAAGATGGCCGCCCGCGCACCCTGGAAGAAGTCGGCCAGCACTTCAACGTCACCCGTGAACGTATCCGCCAGATTGAAGGTAAGGCTTTGAGCAAGCTGCGCAACTGGGGCAAACGGGAAAAAATCAAGGATTTCCTCTAAGAAAATAGTCTCAATCTCTCCGTCTCGTCCTATGAAGCGAGACTGAAAACGACAAAAAGACCGTGCACGAATGTATCATCATGTACGGTCTATTTTTATCTTTGAATTCAAAAAAGGCGCTGTCTTCATGCGACAGCGCCTTTTTATTCATGGTGGGCCCACTTGGGTTCGAACCAAGGACCAACCGGTTATGAGCCGGTGGCTCTACCACTGAGCTATAGGCCCAAAAGATAAGGCACAAGGCCTTACCAATTTATTATACGCGAATTAGTGAAGGGCGTCAAGAATTTCTTCTTAGAGAACGGTGTCAACTTATTGTGGGAATTTTTTATGAGTAATAAAAAAGGCTTTATCCATTTCTTTTAAATCAGGGGCTATCAAGGGTTTGAATTCCATCTGCCCAAGAATATCCTTTTCTAAGTCGATACCGGGAGCCACTTCGGTCAGCATAAGGCCTTTTTCGGTCAGGGTAAAGACGGCCCGTTCCGTGATGACTTGCACTATTTGATGATGGGCGGTGGCATATTCGGCCGAAAAGGTGATTTGTTCTACGTGGTCCTTAAATTTCTTATAAGCGCCTTCCTGTACGATTTTCAGGGTGCCATCGGTACAGGTTGTTTTCAAGCCGCCGGCTGTGAAGGAGCCGAGAAAAATGATATGGCCTGTATTTTGTGAGATGTCGATGAACCCGCCAGGGCCTACGACGCGGCCGTTGAATTTAGAGACGTTGACATTCCCGAACTGGTCCATTTCGGCCAGCCCCAGTACGGCCAAATCGAGGCAGCCACCGTCGTAGAGGTCGAGTATGTCTGCCGTTTTATAGATGGCTTCGGGATTGATGGCAGCCCCCATATCGAGCCCCGTAAGGGGGACGCCGCCGAGCACTCCCGATTCTGTAGAGAACATGAGCTGATGGAGACCCATTTCGGCTGCCGCCGAGGCGACGCCCTGGGGCATGCCGATGCCGAGGTTGATGAGGTACCCCGGCTGTAATTCTTTGGCTGCCCGCGAGGCACAGATTTTTCGGATGGATAAGGGCATAGGCGGGATGGCAGTCATGGGCTTTCTTATTTCGCCTGTCAATTCCGGCCGGAATTCATCGGTGGCCAGGCTCTGGTGCTGGCAGTCCGGCGGGGCGACGACGATGTAGTCGACCATAAAATGGTGCAGTTTGACAAGGCGGGGGTCCAGGCTGCCGCTGGCGACGATGGACGCTACCTGGACGATGACGATGCCGCCGGAATTGTGAGTCGCTGCTGCCATTTCCAGGACATCGCACTGCAGGGCTTCTTTTTCGAGACTGATGTTTCCCTCTTCATCGGCATAGGTGCCCCGGAGAAAGCAAATCTGGATGGGGAAGGATGGGAAAAAGAGGTACTCTTTGCCGTTGACTTCGGTAAGCTGGACCCGGTCCGGTCCTTTTTCGCGGGTGAGTTCGTTGGCCTTACCGCCTTCCAGGCGGGGGTCGATAAAGGTGGTCAGGCCCGTTTCTGTCCAGACACCGGGCTGATGGGCGGCCTGGGCGCGGAAGAGCTTGACCAGTACACCTAAGGGAAGCATATAGGCATAGCATTTATTCTCTTCAATGGCCTGGGAAAATGCCGGTTCAAGGCCCGTATGGGATGTGATGAGAGTGCGGACCAGTCCGTCTGCAGCCAGGCGGTCGCTGCCTTTTCCTTTTTTATCGCTGTCGCCGATGATCTTGACCAGCGTCAGATTTTTAGGTGTGCCCGTGCGGTCATAGCGATCGCGCAGCGCTTTCAGCAGGTAGTCCGGCAGGCCGAACCCAACAAAGCCGCTATGGGCCAGGGTATCTCCGTCGTGGATGAGTTGGACCGCTTCTTCGGCACTGATGACCTGAGTCATGGGAAAACCTCCTTCCACTACTCGGCTAACTTTTTCAACAAGGCGAAACGGGCGTCGACCATGTGCTGGATTTCTGCCATCGCCGTTTCACTGAGCGCCTTGAATTTCCCGATGCCCTTGACGAATTCGGATACGGGGATGGGATGGGGATTCTTATCGTTCAATGTATATTGTCCGTCTTTACATTCCCAGAGCGGGAACATGTTGCTCTTGACGGCTTTACGGGCTATGGTGATGCCTTGATGGCTCTGATAAGCCCAGCCTGTCGGACAGGGTGAAAAGACGTGGAGATAGGCGAAGCCTTCCTTGCTGGCGGCGAGGCCTTTCTGGATTTTTTCGACGAAGTCCTTCATATGGCTCGGCGAGGCCGTGGCGCAGTAAGCGATATTGTGCATAGCCATGATCAGGGGCAGGTATTTCTGTTCCTGTGGTTTGCCGGAGATGACGCTGCCCAACGGTGTTGTCGATGTGCGGGACCCGAGGGTCGTCGTCGAACTGCGCTGGTAGCCCGTATTCATATACCCTTCATTGTCGTAGCAGATATAAAGCATTTTTTCACCGCGTTCGGCCGTGGCGGACAGACTTTGGAATCCGCAGTCCGCCGTTGCCCCATCGCCGGCCAGGGCGACGATATGGACGTCACTTCGTCCTTTGCGCTGGTACATGCGGGTGAGGCCGCTCAGGAAAGAAGCCGTGTTATCCAGAAGCGTAATGTGGACTGGCGTCTTTTGGCCGTTGGCTTCGTTCCAGCCGATGACGCCGGCACCGGCCATACATCCCGGCGGGATGGCGAAAATCGAGTTGGGCCCGGCGATTTGCAGTACGCGGCGTAAAATCAGTTCGGCACCGCAGCCCTGACAGGCCGATATCCCTGGGGAAACCAGGTCTGGCGCATTTTTTAAGGTATCTATGTAATTCATAAGACATTCCTCCTCAGTCTTTTAAGAGCCAATGGACAGGTTTTTCGCCAGGGTCGTTTTTCCCGGCTTCCAGCATATCGAGGACCTGCAGCAGGTATTCAAGGGAAATGTCGGCGCCACCGAGCCCGCCGATGGTCGAGAAATGGCAGGCTGAAAGGCCCTGATCGGCTAAGGCTGCTTTGACTTCCATATGCATCGGCCCCTGGCTCCAGCCGAAGCAGCAGCTGCGGTCTACGACGCTGAACGCTTTTTTGCCAGCCAGGGCATCTGCGATTCGTTGTGCCGGGAAGGGGCGAGTAAAGCGGATGCGGACGAGGCCGGCGTTGATGCCCCGGTTACGGGCGATATCGACGGCGTCTTTAGCCGTACCGGACATACCGGCGATGGTGACGAGTACGACGTCGGCATCTTCCAGACGATATGTTTCAATACCGCCGCCATAGGAACGGCCGAATTGTTTGCCAAAGGCCGTGTCGACTTCTTCGAGTACTTTTTGAGCGGCTGCCATGGCTTCCAGGTGGTCTTTGCGGTATTTCATGAGCAGCGGTCCGGCTGTGAGCGGATCGAGGGACAAAGGATGGTCCGGGTCGAGGACGGCCTTCATAGAGTCAGCGGGATTGGGGAGAAAGGCATCGACGTCGGCCTGGTCTGGAATGAGGACGCCTTCCGTGAGGTGCGAACTGTAGAAACCGTCATAGCAGACATTGACAGGGATGCGGATACGCGGGTCTTCAGCAAGACGGTAGCCCTGTATGATCATGTCGACGATTTCCTGCGTGCTTTCGCAGAACACCTGAATCCAGCCGGCTTCGCGGACGCTCATGGCATCCTGCTGGCCGCTCCAGACCGTTTCGGGAGAGGTCATTTCACGGGTAGCCAGAGCCATGACCATGGGCAGGCGCAGGGTAGACATGCGAAAATACGGTTCGTACATGAGCGCCAGTCCCTGCGCCGAGGTAGCCGTGAATACGCGTCCGCCGCCAGCTGCGGCGCCCTGTACGGCGCTCATGGCGGAGTGTTCACATTCTACCTGGATCATTTCGGCGTCTAATTCACCGTTGTATACTTTGCCAGCCAGCCGTTCGACGACAGACGACTGCGGCGTGATCGGATAAGCCGCGATGACATCGGGCCGGCAGAGGGCGGCCGCTTCGGCTGCGGCGTAGTTACCGGTTAGGACGACTTGTTTATTCATTAGTCATTACCTCCTTCAGGTTCCATGACAATCGCTTTTTTAGGGCATTCTTCTGCGCAGATACCACAGCCTTTGCAATAATCATAGGTAATGACGTAATCATCGTTGCGGGACCGGATGGCATTGACGGGACAATAGACAAAACACTGGCCACAGCGGATGCAGCGGTCTTTATCCATGACAGGGCGGAAGACACGCCATGAAGCCGTGTCGAGGATGTACATGCCTGTATCGCCGACAGGCGTGATATAGTGACGTTCACTCATGATACCCCTTCCTTTCTTTATAACTGAATAATTTCAAGGGACGTCGCTGCTTTTTCGGCAGCTGTCCGGTTCGTTTTGCCAAAAGTCTGGGCAATATCCTGGAAGAGCCGTTCCTCATCGACCAGCCCGGTGGCGGCGGCAAAGGCGCCGAGCATGGAGGTGTTCGGCATGTTGCGGCCCAGGATTTCTTCAGCGATACCGGTGGCATCGACAGTGACGACGGTCTTCGTTTCTTTGGGGACCTGCAGGGCCGGGACGGATTGTCTGGTATTGATGATGATCATACCGCCTTCTTTGAGGCCGGCATACGTAGCCGGCGAGGTAATGAGGGAATCGTCGAGGATCAGTAAGATATCTGGTGTATACACTTGCATACGCCGGCGGATCGGGTCATGAGATAAACGGAGATAGCCGAAAACAGGAGAGCCCTTGCGTTCTACCCCAAAAGCTGGAATGGACTGGCCATAGAGACCGCCTTCCACGGCGGCTCGGACGACGAGCTGCGAGGCCTTGACGACTCCCAGGCCGCCGCGGCCGTGCAAACGGATTTCTTTCATATTCATCGCTCCTTTTACAACGAAAGTTCTTATAATAAAACTTAAGTATTAATATATGAACTCATACATGAATTATAGCTGTTTAAGAATATCGTGTCAACATTATCGAATAAATAAATTCATATATCGATACATAAGTATCTATATATGAAAAAATGGGTAGAAAAATGAGGCTGTCGTCCTGAAACAGCCTCGATAAAGCGAGATGACAATTCTTTTTTTGTGGATATTAGTATATAATCTAAAAGTGAATGCAATTTATATATTATGCGGAGGGGATAGGATGATACCGGTAGAGGATAAAAAGAAATATATACTCAATTCAGTGGATAATGCGTTGTCCCTTTTTAATTTGTTCTTTGATTATGAAGAACTGACTGTCAATGACATCGCTAAACTTCTTTCTATCAGCCGCAGTACGGCCTTCCGCTTTGCTGTGACTTTGGAGAACCGGGGATTTCTTACCAAGACCGATCACGCTACGTACCGGCTGGGGCTCAATATGTTTTCCCTGGGCATGCTGGCCTACAACCGGATGGAACTGGTTTCTCTCGTTCATCCTCATTTGCAGCAGCTGGCAGAAACTTCTGGTGAGACGTGCCACCTGGCTATCTTGGATGATGCCGTCCATGTCATGTTCATCGACCGGGCACTGGGGACGAATCAATTAAAGATGGAAACGGCCATGGGTTTTCGGGAATATGCTCATATGACGGCGACGGGCAAGGCGATTTTGGCATATCAGTCAGCCCAGGTAGTCAATGAGTACCTCAAGAAAACGGAATTCAAGCAGCTGACGATACATTCCGTAAAAGATGCGGCTGAATTGTTGAACCTCCTGGATGCCGTGCGGGAGCAGGGCTATGCCTGTGATAATGAAGAAGCCGAATATGGCCTGACCTGCTATGCCAAGCCGCTTCGCGATATGACTGGACGGGCCTTTGCAGCAGTCAGCATTTCCGGGCCGACGACGCGGATGGAAAAGAATAAAGCGGATCACTTGGAGCAATTGCAGCAATTGGCGGACCGGGTCGTCCAGACGATTGTCTGAACCTGCCGGCTGATTCCATTAAAAAAGCGCTGTCGCATGAAGACAGCGCTTTTTTAGCAGTCAGCGGCTAGCTGTTAGCGGATGGTTTTAAATTTAAAAGCCATCGCCTCAAACATGAAAGAGAAAAGGGCCTCACCTGTACGATAGTCCCTCTTTGCGAATTTTTCTGTTAGATTGTCTGGACGCAGGTCTGGGGTGTGAAGATGAGGACGCGGCTGGCCCAGGTGCATTTTTCTTTCATTTTGTCGAAGAGCGGGCCTTCGCTGGCGAAAGCGGCAGTGCCAGTCAACAGGCAGCCCGTGCCCATGCCCATTTTGCCCTGTACTTCATGGCTGCCGACGACGACTTCGACGCGGGGATTGTGGCTGACGTTCTTTTCGGTCTTGTGGAAACCGAAGCAGGGGATGAGGATTTTTTCATCATCCGTTACGATGAGGTATTTGTTCCAGGTGTTGGCAATGTGTGCCTGGCCTTCGGCGTTAGCCGAGGCGACGGAGACGATGCCGTCATGTTTGATGCAATCGAAAAAGACGTTGGTTAGCATGGGTATTCCTCCTTTAGAAAAAAGACTACGTTCATTATAGCAAAAGGGGAGGGAAATGTATACGGCCGTGAGGTTTCTGTTAAGATTGTGTTGCCACGAGGCGCCTTGAGGTTATATAATTATGAATCATACGTTACTTTTTTAGGAGGGAATATATGGCAGATATTCGCATCATCCGGGGGCAGCGGATTGTTCCCGACCTGGAGCAGGCGCTGCGCTTTGCTGGGTATGAATCGAAAGGTACGGCCTGGGAACGGGCCGAAGGGATGTGCCGGGATATGGCACCGCTCCTGCGGCGGTCCCTGCAGGCCAAGGCGGCCCTGGCTTTTACGGAGGAACGGCTCTATGTCATCCTGACTCTGGGGGCTGCCGTGAGCCGGCAGATCGACCGTTATCAGGAAGATGGGGATGAACTGGCCGCCGTGCTCTTTGCGGCTATGGCCGATACGTGTCTCTTTGCCCTGGAACAGCAGGTCCTGCAGCAGCTTCGCCTCATTTGCCGGCAAAAGGGCTGCGGTATCATCTGCCGTCACGAACCGGGCAGCGACCTGCCTTTATCGGTCCAGGCCGATGCGGTCCGGGAGACGGCTGCCGGCCGGACGGTCGGTGTAACGGTCAATGCGGCCATGGCCTTGTCGCCGGCAAAATCCATGAGCCTCGTCTTTGACCTGTGCGGGGATCCGGCCGTATTCCAGGTGAAACATGACTGTACGGCCTGTCCCAAGAAGGATTGCCCGCAGCGCCAGGCTGAATCGGCCCGGGAAGTGCGGATGACCTGCCCTGGCGGCTGCCGGGTCCATGAATATCTTCAGTCTCAGGGGACGGCGCTGGCCATGCCCTGCGGCGGCAAGGGCATGTGTGGCAAGTGCCGCGTCCGCGTCGTCCAGGGAAAACTTCCCGTCACGCCCGAAGATAAACGCATCTTTTCCGATGCGCAGCTGGCCCAGGGATGGCGCCTGGCTTGTAAGGCCGTGACCCAGGAAGCGGTCGAGCTCGCCATTCCCGTACAGGAACAGCAGGGTTTTTCGGCGCTGGCTGCCGAAGCCGCTGATGAGGGAGCTGTTTCGCTGGCAGTTGGCCACGACTATGGCCTGGCTGTCGATATCGGGACGACAACACTGGCGGCGGCTCTGGTGGATTGCACAGGTGGAAAAATCCTGGCGACAGCGACGACGGTCAACAGCCAGCGCTCTTTCGGGGCTGATGTCGTCAGCCGTATCGGCGCCGCCTGCCACGGCAAGGGCAGGGCCTTGCAAAAAGCTGTCCGCCGGGATTTGACGCGCCTTGTGAAACAACTCTTCCAGGACCATCCTGGCGTTGCCGGCCATTGTCACTGCATGGCCATTGCGGCCAACACGACCATGCTCCACCTGCTCATGGGCTGGTCTTGTGAGGGCTTGGGGAACTGGCCCTTCCATCCTGTCTCATTAGGTGGCGGGACCTATGACATCCAGGCCGTTTTGGGACGGCAGGACGTACTTACTGACTGTACGGTGACTTTGCTGCCCGGCATGAGCACTTACGTCGGCGCCGACATTACGGCCGGCATTTGGCAGTGCGGCCTGGCCTCGTCGGACGACGTCAGCCTCTTCGTCGACCTCGGGACAAATGGGGAAATGGCCCTGGGCAATAAAGGCCAGCGTTTCATCGCATCGGCTCCGGCCGGTCCGGCCCTGGAAGGGGGCAAGCTGACCTGGGGGACGGGCAGTGTCCCAGGCGCCATCTGCGGCGTCCGCATCGAGCGGGGCCGGGCCAAGGTGCGGACTATCGACCATGCCGTCCCCGTCGGTATCTGCGGGACGGGCATCCTGGAAGCGATGGCCGGCCTGGTCCGGGAAGGCCTGGTCGACGAAACGGGAAAACTCGTCGAGCCTTATTTCCATAAAGGCTTTCCCTTGGCATCGACCCTGGATTATCGGCGCATCACCCTGAGCCAGCAGGATATCCGGGAAATCCAGATGGCCAAGAGCGCCATCCGGGCCGGCATCGAATCGCTCATCGAACGCAGCGGCATCAGCCGCCAGCGCATCCGCCAGGTTTGGCTGGCCGGCGGCTTCGGCTATTACCTGGATCCACAGCAAGCGGCTGTCATCGGCCTGCTGCCAGCGGATCTGGCTGAACGGACGACAGCTGTCGGCAACACGTCCCTGAAAGGGGCCATCGGCCTTTTGACGGGCGCCGTGACCTTAGATGAATTACAGGCTATCGCTGCCGGAGCCGAGGAAATCGTTCTCGGCAATGACGAAGCCTTTCAACGCTTATATATCGATTATCTGAATTTTTAGGGGGACTTAGATTGACTAACGAAGCATTTCAGCAACTTCTTCAGGGCCGTGTCGTCCTGCTCGACGGGGCGACGGGGACGAACCTGCAACAGGCGGGCATGCCCATTGGCGTCTGCCCGGAACAATGGATTTTAGAGAACCGCGACGTCATGATCGATTTGCAGCGCCGTTTCGTCGAAGCCGGTTCGCAGATACTCTATGCGCCGACCTTTACGGGAAACCGCCTCAAATTGGCCGAATATGGCCTCGATGACCAACTCGTCGCCATCAATCAGGGCCTGGTCGCGATTTCCAAGGAAGCCGCTCAGGGCAAGGCCCTGGTCGCCGGCGACATGACCATGACGGGCCAGCAGCTCTATCCGATGGGCGATTTGACCTTTGATGAACTCGTCGATGTCTATCGCGAACAGGCCCAGGCCTTGTACGATGCCGGCGTCGACCTGTTCATCGTCGAAACCATGATGAGTCTTCAGGAAACACGGGCTTGTGTTCTGGCTATCAAGGACGTCTGTGACCTGCCTATCATGGCGACGTTGACTTTTGAAAAAGATGGACGCACTCTCTATGGGACACCGCCGGAAGCGGCTGTCGTCGTCTTGCAGAACCTCGGCGTCGATGCGGTCGGCCTGAACTGTTCGACGGGACCGGCTGATATGGTCGAAACGGTCCGGAAGATGTATGAATATGCGACGATTCCCCTGATTGCCAAGCCCAATGCCGGTCTGCCGGAACTGGAAGGCGACAAGACGGTCTATAAGACGACGCCAGAAGCATTTGCCAAGGACGGCCGGCTGCTCATCGAAGCCGGGGCCCATATCGTCGGCGGCTGCTGCGGCACGACGCCGGACCATATCCGGGCCCTTCACGATGCGGTCTGCCAGCTGACGCCGAAAGCGCCTCATGCCATCCATCACCGTGTCCTGGCTTCGGAACGGCAGGTCGTAGAAATCAAGCTCGACGGTTCTTTCCAGGTCATTGGCGAACGCATCAACCCGACGGGCAAGAAAAAGCTCCAGGCCGAACTGCGGGCAGGCAAGCTGGACATGGTCCGCGCCATGGCCCGCGAACAGGAACGAAACGGCGCGGCCATCCTCGACGTCAACATGGGGACCAACGGCATTGATGAAAAGGAAATGATGCTCAAAGCCATTTATGAAGTGACCGGCGTATCGGGCCTGCCCCTCAGCATCGACACGAGTTCGCCGGACATCATGGAAGCGGCCCTGCGCATCTATCCCGGCCGGGCCCTGGTCAATTCTATTTCCTACGAAACAGAAAAACGCAAGCAGCTCCTGCCTGTCGTCAAGAAATACGGCGCTATGTTCATTGCCCTGCCCGTTTCCGATGAAGGCATTCCGAAGACCCTCGATGAAAAGCACGCCGTCCTCGACGAACTCCTGGCCGATGCTTATGCCCATGGCTTTACGCCGGACGATATCGTCGTCGATGCCCTGGTGGCGACCGTCGGAGCGGCTCCGACATCGGCCCTGGACTGCATGGCGACGTTCTCTCATTGCAAACAGGACCTGGGACTGGCGACGGTCTGCGGGCTGTCTAATATTTCTTTCGGCCTGCCGGACCGGATGTATGTCAATGCCACCTTTTTGGCCATGGCCATTGCCAGCGGCCTGACGATGGCTATTGCCAATCCTTCACAGGACTTGCTCATGAATACAGCGGCTGCGGCCAATATGCTAATGAATAAGGAAGGCAGTGATTTGGCCTATATTCACCGGATGCAGTATTTCGATAAGAAAGAAGCCGAAAAGAAACGGCAGGAAGAAGCAGAACTCCTGGCCAGCCATGGGTCGGCTGCGGCTGTCGAAACGGCGGGGGAGTCCCAGGGCGCTGAACAGGGACCGGTCAATCCCGTCTACCAGGCTGTCCTGGAAGGCGAAAAGGACGCCGTCGTCGCCCTGGCCCAGGAAGAGCTGGCCAAGGGCATGGCGCCGGATGCCATCATCAACGACCTGCTCATCCCGGCTATCACCCAGGCCGGTGATTTATACGATAAACAGATTTACTTCCTGCCCCAGCTCATTGCCAGCGCCAATACGATGGAAACGGCCATTGCCTATTTGGAACCGCTCATCAAGAAGGCGCCGGGCCAGCAGGACATGGCGACCATCGTCATCGCCACCGTCGAGGGGGATGTCCATGATATCGGCAAGAACCTGGTCGGTCTCATGCTGCGCAACTATGGCTATAAGGTCATCGACTTAGGCAAGGATGTGCCGGCCGGTACCATCATCGAGACGGCGCTGCGCGAAAAGGCGGCTGTCGTCGGCTTGTCGGCCTTGATGACGACGACCATGATGCATATGAAAGATGTCATCGCCGAAGCGGCAGATAAACAGTACGGCGGCAAGATCATCATCGGCGGCGCAGCCGTCACGCCGAGCTTCTCCGATGAAATCGGTGCCGATGGCTATTCCAAAGATGCGGCAGACTGTGTCAAGCTCGTCAGCCGCCTGTTATCATAAAAGGGGGAATCACTATGCCAGCATATCGTTGGGCGACCTTGGGCTGCGGCGTCATCGGCAATGAACTGGCCCAGGCCATGCAGGCCCTGGGAGGGAATTTGTACAGTGTCGGCAACCGGACCCATGAAAAAGCTCTGGCCTTTGCTGAAAAATACGGCATTTCCAAGGTCTACGACAAACCAGAGGATATCTTTTCGGATCCCGACGTCGATATCGTCTATATTTCGACGCCGCATAATACGCATATCCGCTACTTGCTGCCGGCGCTGGCAGCGGGCAAGCACGTGCTTTGCGAAAAATCCATTACCCTTAACAGCCGGGAACTGGATCAGGCCCGGCGCTGTGCGGCAGAACACGGCGTCATCCTGGCCGAAGCCATGACCTTATACCACATGCCCATTTATAAACAGCTGGCCGGACTCCTTCGTTCCGGGGCTTTGGGACCGCTGCGCTTCATCCAGATGAATTTCGGCAGTTATAAAGATTACGATATGAAGAACCGCTTCTTCAACCGTTCCTTGGCCGGCGGCGCCCTTCTCGACATCGGCGTCTATGCTTTGTCCTTTGTCCGCTATTTCATGAGCTGCCAGCCCGACCAGATTGCGTCTCAGGTCCGCCTGGCGCCGACCGGGGTCGACGAACAGGCTGGTATCCTCTTGCAGAACCGGGAAGGGGAAATGGCGACGCTCTCCTTATCGCTCCATGCCAAGCAGCCCAAGCGGGGCATGGCCGCTTTCGATAAAGGCTATATCGAAATCTACGACTATCCCCGGGCCGATACGGCGACTATCACTTATACGGCCGACGGGCACCAGGATGTCCTGCAGGCCGGCAGCCAGGCCAAAGCCTTGCAGTACGAAATCCTGGATATGGAAGACGCCGTAGCCCATGGCTGCGATATGTGCCAGGACTATACGAAAGATGTCATGGACCTCATGACGGCTATCCGCCAGCAGTGGGGCCTGACCTATCCGGAAGAAGAGGGGGGAGCGCGATGAGTTATTCCTCCGTCGATACGTTCTGGATCCTCATGGCGGCTGTCCTGGTCTTCTTCATGCAGCCCGGCTTTGCCATGCTCGAAGCCGGTTTGACGCGGGCCAAGAACGCCGGCAATATCGTCATGAAGAACTTCATGAATTTTTCCCTCGGGACTCTGGCCTTCTGGATCGTCGGCTTCAGCCTTCTCTTTGGCCGCGACATAGGCGGGTTCATCGGGATGCCCGATTTCTTTGCCCAGCATATGGACCTCCTGGCCGGGACGCCTTATCCGGATCTGGCCTTTCTGCTCTTCCAGACCGTTCTCTGTGCCGTAACGGCGGCTATCGTATCCGGTGCCATGGCAGAACGGACGAAATTTTCGTCATCCTGTCTGATTACCATTCTCATCAGCCTGCTCATCTATCCCATCGTCGGCCATTGGGCCTGGGGCGGCGGCTGGCTGGCATCCCTGGGCTTCCACGACTTCGCCGGCGCGTCTGTCGTCAGCCTGACTGGCGGCCTCTGTGCCCTGACCGGGGCCAAGGCCTTGGGACCGCGCATTGGCAAGTACAATACCGATGGGTCGGTCAATGCCATTCCCGGCCACAGTCTGCCCCTGGCCTGTCTGGGCATGTTCATCTTATGGTTTGGCTGGTTCGGATTCAATGGCGGCCAGACCTTGTCCCTGACGGGGGAACAGACCATCCTCAAAGCCGCGGCTATCTTCTTTACGACGAATATCGCTGCGGCTGCCGGGACGACGACGGCCATGGTGACGACGTGGGTCCGCTATGGCAAGCCCGACGTATCCATGACCCTCGACGGCAGCCTGGCGGCTTTAGTAGCGATTACCGCAGGTTGTGATGTCGTCAGCGTACCCGGTGCCTTTGTCATCGGCGCCCTGGCCGGCGTGGTGACGGTCTTCCTCATCGAGTTCATCGATCAGAAGCTGCGCATTGACGACCCGGTCGGGGCCATTGCGGCTCACGGCGGCTGCGGTGCTCTGGGGACCGTCCTGACGGGCCTGTTCAGCGTCAAAGACGGCCTGTTCTATACGGGAGAGGTCCATCTGTTCCTGGTCCAGCTGGTCGGCGTCATCGCCATGGCCTTGTTCGTCTTCGTCGCCATGACCCTGATTTTCCGCATCATCCAGGCGACGATAGGCCTGCGCGTTTTGGCGGCCGAAGAAATCAATGGCCTGGACTTCAAGGAAAATGGTCTGGTACCGGCTTATGAACTGGATCATAGCGACAGCCTGGATGACTTGTCGGAAGCGCTGAAAGCCGGGGAAGCCCCGGAAGGAGCTGAAGAAATCCCCCTGGATCAGACTATCCCCGATTCGGTCATGGCCAGTCCCCAGCCGGTCGGCGGCCATGCCTTGTATAACGTGACCATCATTACCGATGAAAAGCGCTTTGAAACGTTGAAAGATGCCATGGAAGCCATCGGCATCACGGGGATGACCATCACCCGCGCCCTGGGCTTCGGTATCGAAAAAGGGCGGACGGAATTCTACCGCGGTGCCAAGGTGTCGGCCAAGCTCCTGCCCAAGGTCCGCGTCGAAATGGTCGTTTCCAAAGTGTCACCGCGGACCATCATTGAAACAGCGAAGAAAGTGCTCTATACGGGCAATTACGGCGACGGCAAGGTCTTTGTGTCGGCTATCGACAATGCTGTCAAGATCCGGACCGGCGAAGAAGGCTATGACGCCCTGCAGGACTATCCCGTCGTTCAGAAAAAATGACCTTTTACAGATATTTCCCTTGATTTTTGCAAAAAACATACAGGCTCTGGCTATACTGAAACTGTACAGCCAGAGCCTGTTTTTTCATGGATGAAGGAGGAAATGCCATGTTTGCGTCGTTATTTGCCAATGTCAAAGCCCCATCTCAGCGGAATTATTCCCGTCTGGTCATCATCAGTGATTTCCATTACCCCTGCAAGAACCTGGTCACGCCGAAAGAACGGCTGCTCCGGATGGCTGCCAAAGAAAGGGTGTTGCAGGAAATGAATGACTGGCGGGACCTGGACTTAGCCGTCTTTACGGGGGATATGGTCCAGCGCAACGGCGATGCCGCCGAATACCGCCTGGTGCGCCTCGTCGTCAATGGCTTGAAAAAACGCAAGGCCTTCATCGCCGGCAACCATGAGCTGCTCTATACCGGGCATAATGGAGAACTGCGCCCTGGGAGCTGCACGGAACGGATCATCCATTTCGCCCGTTATACGAAGACCTTCGGACCTCTCTATTATGCCAAAGAACAGGCGGGCTATCTTCTGGTCTTTTTGTCGCCTGATACGGTGACTGGCGGCGCCGCCGTCGAATTGTCGCATCAGCAGCTGGCCTGGCTGGACCAGACCTTAGCAGCGCACCGCCAGCAGCCGACGATCATCTTCTGCCATGCGCCGCTGGAACAGACGGCCGTATCGAGCCGGCCCGGCATCAGCCTGCCGTCGCCGCGCAACTCCGTCCAGCCCGCTGATTCGATCCGCGCTATCCTGGCCCGTCATCACCAGGTCCGCCTGTGGGTATCCGGCCATACCCATACGATGCCGGCCGATGCAACGTTCATGGATGACGCTAACTATTATGAAGGCCGGGTCCTCAATGTCTATAATAGCGATTGGGATGAAGATACGATTTATACGAATTCCCTCTACCTCTATGAAGACCATATCCTCATCCGGACCTATGACCACACCCGCGGCGCCTGGCTCCCGGCCTTCGACCGTACCGTGACATTGCCGGAATGGTGCTGCCTCACAGCGTGAGGGACGTGTATACATGTATAGAGGATACGCCATCATGCGTGATCTCTTTCTCTTTATAGTTTGTAGTACAGAGTTTGTAGTTTTCAGAGAAAACCCTTAAAATTAAAGCCATCCGCTAACCCCTAGCCCCTAACCACTAACCGCTAGCCCCTAACCACTAGCCCCTAACCCCTAGCCCCTAACCCCTAGCCCCTAACCCCTAGCCCCTAACAACTAGCCACTAACAACTAGCCACTAGCCCCTGCTAACCCCTAGCCCCTAGCCCCTAACCACTAACCACTTAAAAAGGGCCTGTCGCACGTAATCGTGCACAGGCTCTTTTTATGTATGCGAAAATATCATAGCTTTATGGTCGTTCTT
>NZ_JBHYRR010000013.1:0-75339 GCF_047974155.1 Megasphaera jansseni
TAATCCCATACGACAAACGATGAACGACCTACGATCAACGTAAAAAGAGGCTGTCTTAATGCGACAGCCTCTTTTCTCATTTCTTCTTTTTAGGATTATAGCGGTTCATGCCTTTGTCGACGCCCAGGCTCAGGCAGCCTTCGATGGCTGTCGCTGCGTCTTCGATGCCCTGCTGGTAGGCTTCGCGGAGTTCTTCCGGGAAAGGAGTCAGGACATGGTCGACGACGTCATGGTGCGGCAAGGGCCGGCCAATGCCGACGCGGAAGCGGGTAAAATCGGTGCAGCCGTTGGCAAACAGGCTCTTGATACCGTTGTGTCCGCCATCGCTGCCGCTCTTGCGGATGCGCAGGCGGCCGACGGCTAAGTCCATATCGTCATAGGCGACGTAGACATCGGGCTGATCGATTTTATACCAGCGCATGAGCGGGCCGACGGCGCGGCCGCTCTCATTCATGTAGGTCTGCGGCTTGACCAGGATGATTTTCTCACCATTGACGGTAGTCTGTGCTACGAGAGCGTCCATCTTATCCTGCCACAAGGTCACATTCCAGCGCTTGGCTAACTCATCGACGACACGGAAGCCCGTGTTATGCTTCGATTCTTCATATTGACGGCCCGGATTGCCCAGGCCTACGATCATATGCACGACAGGTCCCTTATTTGTCAAAAAGACGGCTTACGGAAACGTCGTGGAAGATGCGCATGATAGCTTCGCCGAGGAGCGGTGCAACCGAAAGGACTTTGATCTTGTCGATCTGTTTTTCCGGCGGCAAAGGAATGGTGTTGGTAATGATCAATTCGGAAATGACCGATTTCTGGATGCGTTCGACAGCCGGGTCGGTGAGGACGGCATGAGCGCAGGCAGCGAAGACACGGGAAGCGCCCATTTCTTTCAGGGCTTTTGCGCCACCGCACAAGGAACCAGCCGTATCGACGATATCGTCGACGAGGATGCAGGTCTTGCCTTTGATGTCGCCGATGATATTCATGACTTCGGCAACACCCGGACGGGGACGGCGTTTTTCAATGATGGCAATCGGTGCATTGACGCGGTCAGCCAGATCGCGGGCACGCGTTACGCCACCGAGGTCAGGAGATACGACGACGATGTCGCCCATATCCGTTTCTTCTTTTTTCTGATTGATGTATTTAGCAATGATGGAAGCCGAGCCGAGGTGATCGACGGGGATGTCGAAGAAGCCCTGGATCTGGCCGGCATGCAAGTCCATGGTAACGACGCGGGTAATGCCGGCAGTCGTCATCAAATCAGCAACCAGTTTGGATGTAATCGGTTCACGGCCGCGGGTCTTGCGGTCCTGACGTGCATAACCATAATACGGAACAACGGCGGTAATGTGTTTAGCCGAAGCGCGTTTGAGGGCATCTGCCATGATGAGCAGTTCCATCAGGGTGTCATTGGCCGGCTGGCAAGTCGGCTGGATGACGAATACGTCCTTACCGCGGACACTTTCGTCGATCATGACCTGGATTTCACCGTTGTTGAATTTACCAACAAAGGCTTTGCCCAGTTCCAAACCGAGGTAATCGGCAATTTCCTTGGCCAATTCCGGATTGGCATTCCCCGTAAAAATCTTCAGCTTTTTCCCGTCTTCGTAACTCATAGTGAGCCTCCCTGTGTAAGTAGTGATTAATTATTATTTTTTATATGTATCTTCCTTGACCCAGCCTTCAATGTTGCGCTGCCGTGCCCGGGCAACGGATAAGGCTTTGGCCGGAATATCTTTGGTAATCGTCGAACCAGCGCCGACATAAGCATAGTCGCCGACTTTGACCGGTGCGACGAGGTTGCTGTTGCAGCCTACGAAGGCATGGTCGCCAATGGTCGTGCGGTGCTTGATCTTGCCATCGTAATTGACGGTAATCGTCCCGCAGCCGATATTGACACCGCTGCCGACATCGCTGTCGCCGATGTAGCTGAGGTGCGGCAGTTTCGTGCCGTCGCCGACAGTGGAGTTCTTGACTTCCATATAGTTGCCGACTTTGACATGATTGCCGATGACCGTATTGGGACGGAAATGGACGAACGGGCCGATTTCACAGCCGTTCTTGATTTCGCAGTCATGAGCGTACATGAACTGGACATGGTCGTCATCGCCCATCTTGACATTGGTCATGCGGACATAGGGGCCGACCTGGCAGCCTTCGCCGATGACCGTATCGCCTTCGAGGATCGTCCCCGGATAAAGGACGGTGTCGCGGCCGACGGTGACCGTCGTGTCTACATAAGTGTTATTGGGGTCAATGATAGAAACGCCATCGGTCATGAGTTCATCCAGTTTACGCTGGCGCAGGACCCGTTCGGCTTCGGCCATCTGCTGACGCGAGTTTACACCGAGTGTTTCCGCATAAGACGGCGCTGCAAAGGCACTGACGACTTTGCCTGCCGATACGAGCATGCCGATGATATCGGTCAGATAATATTCACCTTGCGCGTTGTCATTAGTGACGTTGTGAAGCATATCCCACAAGAGAGACATATCAAAACAGTAAATGCCGGCGTTTACTTCGTCGACAGCCAGTTCTTCCGGCGTACCGTCTTTCTGTTCGACGATTTTGACGACCTGCCCTTTTTCATCGCGGATGACGCGGCCGTAACCGGTCGGATCCGGCATATGAGCTGTCAGGACCGTCGCTGCAGCGCCGCTCTGTTCATGGCAGTCGATAAGGGCTGTAAACGTTTCCTTCGTGACCAGCGGCGTATCACCACAGGTTACGAGGAGGGTGCCAGCTTCCCCATGGAGCAGCGGTTCTGCCTGCAGGACAGCATGGCCTGTGCCGAGCTGTTCTTTCTGCATGACTGTTTCGGCCTGGTCACCGAGGTAATCCCGGACCGTTTCACCGCCAAAACCGACGACGACGACCTGGCGCTGCGTCCCGGCTGCCTTGACAGCCCGCAGTACCTGTTCGACCATCGGGACGCCGCCGACTTTGTGCAAAACCTTGGGGAACTTCGACTTCATACGCGTCCCCTTGCCGGCAGCGAGGATTAATGCAATAGTATTTTTCATCCAGTTATAGCCTCCCTGAATTCCATAACTATATAATGTCCATTTAAGGATAACACAAAACGGGGCGAAAAAAAAGAGGCTGTCACATAAAGACGCCTCTTTTATCAAACAAGCTCGTATTAACCTAATACATAGACAACGACATCGCGACGGCCGAAGTCAAGGGCTTCGCTGGTCGAATCCATAGCCAGGTCGATGCGGTCACCGACGATAGCTCCGCCCGTGTCGGCAGCTACGGCATAGCCATAACCTTCAATGTAGAGCTGCGAACCGAGGGGAATGACATCGGGGTCGACGGCAACCATGCCACGCTGGAGATACTGACCCGTTGCCGTATAGCCATCGCCGCCGCCATCTTCAGCCGTGTAAGCCGTAGCTTCCATGACGAGACGACGCTGATAGCCTTCGGTCGAAGACGATTCTTCAGGAATCGGACGGCCGCTGGCTTCCGACAGGGCTTCCATAGTCTGGGAACCGACGACGCCGTCTGCCGTGAGGCCGTGGTCAGCCTGGAACTGTTCGACAGCAGCTTCTGTCGAAGGACCAAAATCACCATCAGCACTACCGGACAGATAGCCCGTATCCTGAAGCATATATTGAACGCTCTGTACGACAGAGCCACTCATACCCATTTGAACGCTGGCACAAGCCAGGGATGTAAACGCGAACATGCAGATTGTTGTCATTAATATCAGTATACGATTTCTCAAAAAACCACCTCTTTGAACGAACACAATATCAAGTACGTCCTGAATTATAACAAACTTCCCACTATAAGTCAAAAAAATTGATAATTATAATTCATTTTTGATTGATTTATTCTCTGTTCTGTACACTTTCCAAACAGTGTATGTCCGTTAATGCTCAACTTTAAGGTGAGTTTTTTAGTACCTGGTGCTAGTTTTTTATAATTATTATGCATTTTTACTGATTTTAACTCTTCGTCTTCTCCACAATATTTCTTATGGATTCAGCGCCTTCGACGGAATCGGTAAGGACATAAATGAAGTCTCCTGCCCGCAGACACGTATCGTCATCAGGGATGATATCCCCACTGCCGCGCTTGACGTCGACGATGACCGTATGAGCCGGCCAGGCAATGCGGCCGATATATTTCCCATCGGCCTGACTGCCGCTGGATACAGTCAATTCCAGGAGATTTCGCCGTTCTTCCGACGATAAGACAGGTTTATTTTTGGCCAGGTTCCGCTGCAGCAGGGCTTCATAAATCGGTTCGCCCTGGCAGAGCTGGGCCACGACCAACGCCACCAGTGATGCTGTGCAGAGGACAAGCAAGTGTTCATACGAGCTGGTCATTTCCATAATGAGAATAGTTCCCGTCACCGGTGACTGGACAGAGGCGGCAAAAAAGGCGGCCATGGAAATGACGACGATGTTGGACAAATAATATGAAGAAATGAGCCCCAGATGGACGAAGACGATGCCCGTAATGCCACCCGTCAGCGCACCCAGGACCAGCATGGGCAGGAAAAAACCGCCAGGGACGCCGCAGCCATAGCTGACCAGGGTAAAGAGGAACTTCCCGATGAGCAGGCCGGCAAAGAGTTTCAACGATAAGGGCAGGGTATAGAGGCTGTTGACCAAATCGTTACCGCCGCCCAGGACTTCCGGGAAGACATAACCTAAGACGCCAGCCATACATAAGGCAAAGGCAATGCGCATATAATTATTGCGAAAGACAGGTAAATCATAAAAATAATGAATATTCAGCAAGCCCTTGTTGAAGACGACGCCGGCCAAGCCAATAATGATTCCCAGAATGACCACGAGCCACATGTAGCGCAGGGGAAAGGGCGGCAGCATGCCGAAATGGAAGACCGGCGCCCGGCCGAAGACGTAGCGGCTGACCATGGTCGCCAGCAGGGCCGCTGCCATAGACGGCGCCAGGACGACGCCGGAAAAATTGCGGTGCAGTTCTTCCAGGGCAAACATGACACCGGCCAGGGGCGCATTGAAAGCCGCCGCCAGACCGGCACTGGCACCGGCCGTGATGAGGTAGCGTTCTTCCATGCGCGTCCGCCCCAACGCCCGGCTCAGGCCCTGGGCTGTCACGGCCCCGATCTGGATGGACGGCCCTTCGCGGCCCAGGGACAGGCCCAGGCCGATACCGACGATACCGCCGACGAGCTTGACCCAAAGGATGCGCAGCCAGCGCATGCGGATAGCCCCTAAGATGACACCTTTTACCTGGGGGATGCCGCTGCCGCCGGCATTCGGTTCATAAATGCCCAGGCGCCACAAGAGCAGGGCCGCTGCCAATAAGACGCCGAACCAGGCCAGGTTCAGGAATATGCCGCCGCTGGCCAGGACGTTGGCATAAATCCATTGGCGCCAGACCGTCCCCATTTCCAGGCCCCAGCGAAAAAAGCTGATAACCGTTCCCGATAATATCCCGACGACGATGCCTTCAAAAAAAAGGCGCAGGCGGAACCGCGGCCAGTGGTCGAGGGCCCGCAGGGCCGCCTCTAACTGTGTATCGACATGCATATCTTTCACAATCCTTTCTATAATATATGACCAAATTATACCACAAGTACCGAAATTTTCGCAGGTCCCTGATGGCATCCCCTATTATAGTATTATAGAGAAGGAGAAATATAAGTTTTCGTAAATTTTTCGCAAGCATTTCCTAAAAATCGTTGCTATTTCCAAGGAGACTCATTATGATAGGGACAGCACATTAATAGGAGTCTTGTCTATGAACCAGCCATCTTTCCACTTTCCTCAAAGTCCGCAGGCTAAAGCCATCGCCTTCGGCATCATCTTTCTCCTGGCCTGTATCGCGATTTACATTTACAGTCATTCCAATACGGTCCAAAAAGTAAAAAGTACAGCCCAGAATGTGTCGGTCACAGCCTATACCGTGACCCGCCAGGATATGAAGCGCAAGATTTCCCTGTCTGGCCAGACCGTTCCCGTCGCCCAGGTCGACATTTCCACGAAATACGCCGGTAAAATCGCCGATGTTGCCGTCAACCTCGGCGATGTCGTCGCACCCGGCCAGGTCCTGCTCATCCAGGATACGGCCGATACGAACCTGACCCTGGATCAGGACAAAGCCGCCTTGGAACAGGCTGTCGCCGATTCTAAGGCTGCCGAATCGCAATTCGGATCAGACCTGCAAAAAGCAGGAGTCGAATACGACACGGCCAAGATGAACTATAACCGCTATGTACTCCTGAAAAATGAAGGCGCCATTTCCCAGCAGGATCTGGATACGGCCTATCAGGCCCTGATTGTCGCCAAGTCGGCCCTGGACAATCTGGAATCGCAGAATGTCGGCGATGTCCCGGCCAGTGTGGCCAGTAAATACGCCGCTCAGGCCAAGGCCGGCTATACCGTCGACAGCCTGACCCAGCAACTCGACGACATGACCCTGCGGGCACCGCGGGCCGGCGTCATCACTTACCGCAATGCCGAAGTCGGCGCCATGGCGGCAGCCAACACAAAGGTCCTGACCATTACCGATACGAGCGGCATGTACATCGACTGTTCCCTGTCTGAAGCCGATGTCGCCGCCATCCAGCAGGGAATGCCAGTCAGCATATCCATCGAATCCCTGGCCCAGGACTATGACGGCTATATCACCTACGTCAGCCCGGCCATGGACGATACGACCAAGACCTACGTCGTCCGCATCACCCTCTCCCAGCCGGACACGAAACTGCGCGGCGGCATGTTCGCCCAGTCATCCATCGACGTCCTGCAGAAACCGGATACCCTATTCATCCCAAAAGACGCCTTGACGGAACAGGATGGCCGTGCCCAAGTCTGTGTCATCAAGCCGGACAATACCATTGAGCTCCGCACGGTCACGACGGGCCTGCGCAACGACGATTATATTGAAATCACGGACGGCCTCGATGACGGCGACGTCATCGCCACGACCAATCTGGCCCGCCTCAAGGACGGTACGACCGTATCCATTGAAGAAAGGCAGTGACCGTCATGAATTTGACTAAGTTTTCTATCGACCGCCCTATCGGCATCGCCATGGTCATCGCCTTCTTCGTCGTCCTCGGCCTGTTCAGTTTCTACCGCATCGGCGTCGAACTGCTGCCGGCCCTGAACACGCCGTATGTCACGGTATCCATTTCTTATCCCGGCGCCAATGCCGACTCCATCGAACAGCAGGTCGTCAAACCGGCCGAAGACGCCTTGTCTTCTGTCTCTAATTTAAAACATATGACATCGACGGCTTCTTATGGCCAGGCCCGCATCACATTGGAACTGGATTTCTCGGCCAACGCCGACGCCGCAGCCATTGACGCTACGAAAAAAATCAACGCCATCCGCGGGAACCTGCCTGACGGCATCGACGAACCGGTCGTCATCAAGCGCGACGTCAACGCGACCCCTATCATGTACGTCGCCGTCCAGTCCTCTCATTCTCTGGACGACATTTACAGCAAGACAGAAAACGATTTCCAGGATGTCCTACAGCAGGCCGACGGTGTCTCCGAAATCGAGCTCAACGGCGGCCGTGATAAAGAAATCGCCGTCGAAATCGATAAGGATAAGCTCATCCACTACGATATGACCCTGGCCGAAGTCGTCAAAGCCCTGAAAGCGGAAAACGTTCTCATGCCGTCGGGGACGATTTATTCGTCAGGCACGACGACGGATGTCCGCGTCAAAGCCCAATACACCGATGAGAGCGAATTATCCCAGGTCCAGGTCACCAATGCCAAAGGCGCCAAGATTCCCTTGACGGCCGTCGCTTCCATCAAGCGCCAGGACCAGCGGGTCACGCGCTATGCCCGGGTCAACGGCGACGACGCCGTCGTCATGGCCATTTACAAGAACAGCGACGCCAATGTCGTCAATACCGTCGACAATGTGACAAAAAAACTGGCCGACCTGCGCCAGGACAATCCGGATTATACCTTTACCATTACCAATGAATCAGCTTCGTATATCCGCAATTCCCTGCACAATACCTTGCAGACCCTCATCGAAGGCCTGTGCACGACAGGCCTGGTCCTGTTCTTCTTTCTCCGCGGCTGGCGGTCGACGCTGGCCGTCATGATTGCCATTCCGACGTCCCTGATTTCTACTTTTTTTGCCATGTACCTGGCCGGCTTCACCTTCAACATGATGTCCCTCATGGGCATGGCCTTGTGCGTCGGCATCCTCGTCGACGACTCCATCGTCGTATTGGAAAATATCCATCGCCACCTCATGCAGGGAGAGGCGCCTAAAGACGCGGCCCTGCACGGCCGTTCAGAAATCGGCATGGCCGCGATTGCCATCACGCTCTGCGATGTCGTCGTCTTCCTGCCTATCGCTTTCATGACGGGCATGGTCGGCCAGTATTTCAAACAATTCGGCCTGACCATCGTCTTTGCCACTCTCTTTTCCCTCTTCGTCTCCTTCACGCTGACACCGATGCTGGCGTCGCGCTTGTTCCGCCTGGGCTTGAAAATCCCGGACAAACCGATTTGGCATAAGACGGACGCTCTCGAAGAAAGCGCCCGCAGCTATTATACGTCTATCCTGACCTGGAGCCTGGACCATGCCAAAAAGCTGGTCGTCCCCGTCCTGGTCCTGTTCATTGCCGCAGCGGCCCTGATACCGACGGGCCTGGTCGGTTCGGAATTCATGCCTCAGACCGACGAAAGCAGTTTCCGCATCACCGTCGAGCTGCCAACCAATGCCAATCTGACGCGGACCGATAAAGTAGCACGCCAGCTCGAAGACTACTTGAAGACCATTCCGGAAGTCACGTACTATACGTCGATGATTGGCGGCAAGAGCCTGAACCAGGCCAATATCCAGGTCACCCTGAAAGACCGTCGCGACCGGTCGCGGACGATTTGGGAAGTCACCAACGACGTGCGCCGCTTCGCTGCGGACAACATCTATGACGGCGAAGTCCGCATCAAAGAAGACCAGGCATCCGTATCCGGGACGACAGGCGGCTTTGGCGGCGGTTCCGGCAACCTGCGTCTGGAACTGCGCGGCAAGGACAGCGAGGCCCTGCTGGCCCAGTCGCGGACGATTGAACAGATGATGAAGACCGACATCACGGGCCTGCGCGACGTCAGCAGCACCTACGAAGATGGGATGCCGGAATACCAGCTCATCGTCGACCGCAATAAATTGAAACAGTACGGCACGTCCCTGAGCGATTTGAACGATACCTTCTCCAACGCCATCAGCGGACAGAAAGCCGGCGTCCTGGCTAACGATGCCAAGAACGACAACAACGATACGGACATCTACGTCCGCCTCAAAGGGGCCGACGCCTTCCGCCTGTCCGATTTGGAAACGATTCCCCTCAACGCCAACGGCCACATCATCTACATCGCCGACGTGGCCAAAGTCCAGGCCGGGACAGGACCGGTCACGATTCGCCGGACCGACAAGGAACGGAGCATCACGCTCGGCGGCTCTCCCCAGGGGCGGCCGCTGAACGAAGTCATCCAGGACGTGACCAATCATCTGAACGCCATGAATCTGCACGGCGTGACCTTCCGCTTCACAGGCCAGGCCGACCAGATGACGACGACCTTCATGGACCTGGGCGAAGCCCTGCTGCTGTCGCTCATCCTGATATTCATGATCCTGGCCATCCTCTATGAATCGGTCAAGACACCGTTCATCCGCATGTTTTCGCTCCCGCTGGGGCTCATCGGTTCGTTGTTCCTGCTGTTTTTGACCAATAATACGCTGAACCTCTACTCCCTCATCGGCATCCTGGTCATGGATGGCCTGGTCGCCAAGAACGGGACGCTCCTCTTGGACTATACGCTGACTCTCATGCACGAGCAGGGTCTGGACCCGCGCAGCGCCGTAATCCAGGCCGGCCGCGTCCGGCTGCGGCCGATTTTCATGACCACCCTGACCATGGTCGTCGGCATGCTGCCTACAGCCCTGTCCATGACAGCCGGTTCAGAAACGCGGGCCAGCATGGCCGTCGTCGTTATCGGCGGCCTGTTGACATCGACGGTCTTTACGCTGGTCATCATCCCGATTCTCTTCGTCTTCATGGAAAAGCACAGCCTGTTCCGGCGAAAAGGAGCGTAAAAAAAGTCCTGCCCCAGTGGCAGGATTTTTTGTTTTAATATAGAATAATATATACATATATAGAAAATGCATCCGGCTCAACGAAGGAGGACTGTCCTATGAACGATAGATACACACCGACATTTAATATTCACGAAGCAGTGCGCAAGACCTTGCCTTATATGATGGAAATGCGCGAATATTTCCATGCCCATCCGGAATTGAGCGAAAAAGAATTCGACACTTGCAAGACCATTTTCCAGGAATTATCCCTCATGGGTATCGAAGACGTCAAAATCATCGCCGGTACAGGCGTCACCGGCCTGATTCACGGCGCCCTGCCCGGTCCGGTCATTCTCCTGCGGGCCGATATCGATGCCCTGCCGCTGACGGAAAAGTTCGACTGCCCTTATTCGTCCCTTGTCGACGGCGTCATGCACGCTTGCGGCCATGACGGCCATGCAGCCAATCTCCTGGGCGTCGCCAAAATCCTCAATAAGCACAAAGACTGCCTGCGCGGCACGATCCGCCTGGCCTTCCAGCCGGCGGAAGAAGGCAATGGCGGCGCAGCCCGCATGATCGACGCCGGCATTCTCAACAATCCCCACGTTGACTACGCTCTGGGCCTGCATGTCGCCGGCAGCCTGCCCAAAGGCTATGTTGGCATCGGACGCGGTGAAATCTCGGCATCCTGTGACGATTTCACCATCACCCTCCACGGCCGCGGCGGCCACGGCTCCCAGCCGTCCCTGTGCATCAGCCCGATCCAGATGGGCATCGACATCATCCAGTCCATCCAGAACTTCGTCTACAACTGCCACGCTGACGGCGACGGCGTCGTCCTCACCTTCGGCCAGTTCCAGGCCGGCCATAACCCGAACGTCATCCCGGAAACGGCTGAATTGAAAGGGACTTTGCGGACATATAATGAAGCAAAGCGGAAACGCATCCTCGACGCCATACAAGCTATCCTGAAGAACGTCACCACGACCTATGGCGGCACGTTCGACCTGGATGTCGTCCCCTTCTCGCCGGTCTGCGTCAACGATGACGGCGTCACCGACCGGGTCGTCCACATCCTCCAGGACCACTGTTCCCACCGCGTTGACTTGGTTCCCCTGAAACGCGGCTCCGGCTCGGAAGACTTCGCCTACTTCAGTGCTGCCGTACCCAGTTCGTTCTACTATGTCGGCGTTTACAGTGATGCACCGGTCATCGGCCATTCGCCGGAATTCCATTGGGACAGCAACGCCTTGAAGTATATGTGCGAAACGATGCTCACCATCGTCTATTACTTTGAAAGTTATGAGTAAGATTCCCAGTTGTCTAATTCTATATTGAGCGTATAATGAGGGGTATCCATCTTGAAAAGGAGGAATACCCCTCATGGTTTTCTGGTTCATCATCGAACACACGATGCTTCCCATTTTCTTTCTCGTCATCCTCGGCTATTTTCTCGATAAGAAATTCCACCTCGACGTCAAGACCTTGTCGAAGCTCATGTTTTTCCTGGTCATCCCCAGTTTCATCTTTACCAATATCTATACGACCCAATTCCCGGCGACGAGCGTTAATATCATCGCGGCCATAGCCATCTTCATGGTCATCTGTTTCGTCATCGCCAACATCGTCGGCCGCATCCGCCATTATGACGCAGCCATGCTGGAATCATGCCGCAACGCCTTCATGTTCAACAATACGGGCAATCTCGGCGTGGCTCTGATCATCCTCGTCTTTTCCCATGACCCCTTCGTCGTCAATGGTCAGACGCCCTATCTGGCCGAAGCGATGGTCGTACAGATCATCATCTTCATGATTCAGAGCATTTCCCTCAATACCCTGGGCCTCTACCAGGCCGGCCGGGGCCGTCTGACAGCCAGGGACACATTGTCCGTCATGTTCCACATGCCCCTGCTCTATGTCCTGGCTGCCGCTCTGCTGGCCCGCTACGTCGGCTGGGATGCCAAGGATTTCTTTTTGTGGCCCATCATGGAAATGGCCAGCAAAGTTCTCCTGCCCCTGGCTATGGTCAGCATCGGCGCCCAGCTGTCGCAGACGAAAATCAAATGGCTCGACAAGGATGTATGGATTGTCAGCATCCTCAAGATGACCGCCCTGCCCCTCATCGGCCTGGCCATGATCTACATCGCCAATGCCTTCCGGCCCGGTACCTTTACCGCCGTCAGCGCGACGGTCTTCCTCATTTACTGTGCCATCCCGACGGCCGTCAATACGGCACTGTTCGCCATCGAATTCGATAACAATCCGGATTACGCGACCCAGGTCGTCATGAATACGACAGCCCTCAGCGCGGTATCCTTGACTTTCTATATTTTCCTGGGACACATTTTATTCGTATGAATGATATACTTTTTATTGAATCGTTAGGAAAATCAATATATCCTAACTTTTATCGAAAGAATTGCAAAAAAAGTTATTGACATAACGTGTTTTTGCTTATATAATAGTTCCATCAACAGAATAGAAACGGCAAAGGAGCCAGGAATGATAGGATAGTACTTATCTCTCATTCCTGGCTTTTCGTATATTCTGGCGATAATAAAATATGACAGTAGACAATGATGTCTTTTCCCTGATAACACTATCAGGAGAGGCATCTTTTTTATTTGTCAGGAGGTTGGGAATATGAAAAAATTATGGTCACGTTTAGGAGTGCTGCTCCCGTGTCTGCTCATGGCAGCGCCGGCAGCCTTCGCTTCCGATCCGGGGACGATCGATACAGGCGATACGGCCTGGGTCCTCATCAGTGCAGCTCTGGTATTCATCATGACACCGGGCCTTGGTTTCTTCTATGGCGGCATGGTCCGCAACAAAAACGTCTTGACGACGATTATGCAGAGTTTCTTCATCGTCGCTATGATTTCCGTAGAATGGATCCTCATCGGCTATGCTATGACCTTCGGTACTGATATTAATGGTTTCATCGGTTCTCTTGATAAAGTCGGCCTTACCGGCGTCGGCATGGCAGTCCTGGAAAACGGGACGATTCCGGAAATGGCTTTCGTCGCCTTCCAGTGCATGTTCGCCGTCATCACACCGGCTTTGATTACCGGCGCCTTCGCCGAACGCATGAAGTTCCACGCTTTCGTCGTCTTCATCCTGCTCTGGGCTATCTTCATCTACAACCCCATGGCACATTGGGTCTGGGGCGGCGGTTTCCTGGCTAAACTCGGTGCCCTCGACTTCGCCGGCGGCTTGGTCATCCACATCCTCTCCGGTGTTTCTGGCCTGACCCTCTGCGTTCTCCTCGGCAAGCGCTATGGCTATGGGAAAATTCCCATGGTTCCGCACAACCTGCCTATGACCGTCCTCGGTGCCGCTCTGCTCTGGTTCGGCTGGTTCGGCTTCAATGCCGGTAGTGCTCTCGGCGCCAATGCTTTGGCAGCCAGTGCCTTCATCGCTTCGCAGGCAGCAGCCGCTGCGGCTACGGTCGCCTGGGTCGCTGTCGAATGGATCGTCCAGGGTAAACCGACCATCCTCGGTGCCGCTTCGGGCTGTATCGCCGGCTTAGTTGCCATTACTCCGGCAGCAGGCTTCGTCGCTCCTCTTCCGGCCTTGATCATCGGCGCTGTCGGCGGTATCATCTGCTACTTCGCCGTTGCCGTCGTCAAAGCCAAACTCGGCTATGACGATTCCCTCGACGCTTTTGGTATCCACGGTATCGGCGGTACCTGGGGCTCCATCGCTACCGGCATCTGGGCTACGACGGAAGTCAACCCGGCTGGGGCTGACGGCTTGTTCTACGGCAGCTCGGATCTGCTCGTCGCTCAGATTATTTCCACAGTCGTCGCTTACGCCCTGGCCATCGTCGGCACGTTCATCATCTTCAAGATCATCAGCCTCTTCATGACAGTCCGCACGGATAAGAATGAAGAAATCACCGGCCTCGATATTGGCGAACACGGTGAACGGGGTTATAATTATGCTATCATGTCCGGCAGCCCCTTCGGTGAAACGCCGAATACGCCGCTCGGCAATGCATCCTTGGATAATGCCGCTGTCAACAGCGCCGGCATTAACGGTCGTAACTTATAGAGGTGATACGAATGGAAGAACATCCGATTACAAAAGTAGAAATCATCACTCGTCCGAGTAAATTGGAAGAGCTCAAAGAAGCCCTGAACAACATCGGGGTCATGGGCATGACCGTCAGCCAGGTCTTCGGCTGCGGCCTCCAGAAGGGCTACGTCGAAGTCTACCGTGGCCAGCGGTACAATATCAACCTCCTGCCAGGCATCAAAGTCGAAACGGTCGTCTGTGAAGTACCGGTCGATAAAGTCGTCGAAGTCGCTCAGAAAGTCTGCAAGACAGGCAAACCGGGCGATGGCAAGATTTTCATCTACCGTTTGAACGACGCCGTCCGCATCCGGACCGGTGAACGAGGACCTATCGCCATCATGGACGAAAAGTGAGTGTGAAAAAAGGAGCTGTCGCATCGCGACAGCTCCTTTCAAGTTGTTAGTGGCTAGTTGTTAGTGGCTAGTGGTTAGTGGCTAGTGGTTAGGGGCTAGGAGCTAGGGATTAGGGGCTAGGGATTAGGGGCTAGGGATTAGGGGCTAGGGGTTAGCGTATGATTACCTTAAGAGCCGTCCTGTTAAGGCAGCCCACTTTTTATATATTAATTAATAGTAATCTTGTATTATTTCATACAAAATAGGTACTAGTATCTATCCTTCTTCTTGTTTACAATAAGGATATACATATGTATCGTTCTACTATTACATGTGAATATTTGAACAAGTCGAAAGGAAGGTTTTTATGCCTATGTCAGGTCCCAAGAAAACGAAGAAACGCTGGTTTATGTTATTTCTCTTATTTATCCTCACGGCCATCAACTACCTGGACCGGACGAACATGGCCGTCGCCGCGTCCAGTATGAGTCAGGAGCTCGGTTTCAATGCCGCCACGATGGGGCTGTTGTTCTCAGCCTTTTCCTGGTCGTACGGCCTCATGCAGATTCCCGGCGGCTGGTTCATCGAACGCTTCGGCTCGCGTATCGCTTATACGGCGTCTTTGTTCTTCTGGTCCCTGTTCACCATGTTCATGGGCATCGGCCGTTCCTTTGCCGCCCTCTTTGGCATCCGCCTGGCCATCGGTGCCGCTGAAGCGCCGGCCTTCCCGACGAACAGCCGTGTCGTCGCCACCTGGTTCCCATCCCACGAACGGGCTACGGCTACGTCGATTTACACGGCCGGTGAATTCATCGGCCTGGCTTTCCTGACGCCGGTCCTGTTCTGGATCCTGGAAAATTATGGCTGGCGGGAAATCTTCTATGTCACCGGTTTCGTCGGCATCGTAGCCAGCCTCTTCTGGTACTTTCTCTACCGTGACCCTGGTGCCAAGTCCGGCGCCAACGAAGCAGAACTGGCTTATATCCGCGAAGGCGGCGGCTTGGGAAGCCAGGCGTCGGAAAAACAGAAGATAACCTGGTCCCAGATTACAGAACTCTTCAAGCATCGTCAGCTCCTGGGTATTTACCTGGGACAGTTCGCCAATACGAGTACGATGTTCTTCTTTCTGACCTGGTTCCCGACGTATCTGGTCATGTCCAAGAACCTGCCTTTACTGAAAGCCGGAATCTACGCCGTCATCCCCTATATCGGCGCCCTCATCGGCGTCCTGCTGGGCGGCTATTGGTCTGACTCGATGCTGCGCCACGGCAGTTCCCTCTCCAAGGCCCGCAAACTGCCCATCATCTGCGGTCTCCTCTGCTCGATGACCATTATGAGCGCCAATTACTTCGATTCCCTCAACGCCATCATCACGGTCATGGCCATCGCCTTCTTCGGCCAAGGCATGGCAGCCATCGTCTGGAGTACCGTCGGCGACGTCGCCCCGTCCCATTCGGTCGGCCTGGCCGGCGGCGTCTTCAACTTCATCGGCAATCTGGCCGGCATTATCACGCCCATCGTCATCGGCTTCATCGTCCAGGCGACCGGCTCTTTTGTCGGCGCCATGATTTTCGTCGGATGTATCGCCGCCTTAGGCGTCTTCTCCTTCATCTTCATCGTCGGCGATATCCACCGGATAGAAGGCTGATTACAAAGCTCCGCGCTGCCAGCGGGATAAGAGGAAATTACGGAAACGTTCTACGACAGGCAATACTTGGGATTGACGCAGAAGGGCTAAAAAAAGGCAGCGTCGTTCAAATGAATCAGCAATGGGTATCCGATCGAGGTCATAATATTGCAACGTATAAAAATCAGGTAATATCGCAACGCCATAGCCAGCTGCTACGAAGCCGGCCATGGCGTTGTCTTCTTCTACGTGGCAGGCCACTTTCAAATGGACGTCAGCCTGGTCCAGGAGCTCCTGTATCATCTTATGAAGGCCACTGCTCTTATCGAAAGCGATGATAGGATATGGTTCTAATTCCTTTAAGGATACGGAACCGCGATTACTCAGGGGATGGCCTTTGGGGACGGCGACGACCAGCTCTTCTTCAGCAACGGGATAAAAGACGACATCCGGTTCATTTTTGACAGCCGAGCAAAGGGCGGCATCGATTTTTTCCTCTTTCAATTCCTTGATGAGCGCTGCCGTCGTCCCCTGATGGAAGTCAAAGGTGATACCACTATTGCCCTCGACCGCCTGGAACTGGGTCACCATTTCCGGAACCAATGTATAGCCCATGGTATAAATGAACCCCAGTGTAATTTTCCCCTGGTCCGGCCGCGTATAGGCCTTCATCAAGTCGACACCGCGGCCGAGTTCCTGCAGCGACCGCTTGACATAGGGCAGAAACAGATGACCATACTTATTCAAATAAATATTACGTCCCCGTTTTTCAAAGAGCTGGATTCCCAGCTCTTTTTCCATGTCCCGGATAGCCCGGTTCAAACTCGGTTCCGTAATATACAAAGCTTCGGCCGCTTTTCGATAATGTTCAGTCTCGGCCAATTTCAAGAAGTATTGAAGTTGCTTCAAATTCATAGTTTTCTCCTTTTACATACGTATTTATCATAGTATGTGACGATATTCAATAAATCAATAGTTTTATTAAGCGTATTTTCCACAAAACAACTATTAATAAAACTTTTCGCAGTGATAGAACTATTCGTTTGCCAAACCATTATAAGGATACTGTCCTTCGCTATTTTATGCGCTTATTCAAGAGCTGTATCACTCTACTACCGAAGACAGCCGGCATCCCCTAAGACGGTTTACAAGGTTATTGTATCATTTTTGATAGCTTTTTTAAACTATTTTTTCTTATTTTAAGAAATTGTGCTATTAGATTTCTCTCCGTATAATAAAAGCGTAACGAGAACATAGTTCTATATTTCACATAACACTGTTTCTATATATGAAGGAGGAACTCACTTTATGAGTCAGCACTATCCGCACATTTTTGAACCGTTCACTGTCAAACGCACGACCTTCCGCAACCGCGTCGTCATGCCGCCGATGGGTTCAAATCTGGCCACCTTTACCGGTGAAGTTTCGGAAGAAATGAAAAACTACTACGGTCTCCGCGCCCGCGGCGGTACAGCCCTGATCACCGTCGAAAACGCCTGTATCGACTATCCCCTGGCTACGAACGGGACCAAACAGCTGCGCATCGACAATAAGCAGTTCATCCCGGGTCTTTACGAATTGACAGAACGCATCCACCGCTATGGCGCCCTGGCTTCGATTCAGCTCAACCACGCCGGCGCTTCGGCTTATCCGGAAAGATTGAATGGTCTCCAGTCCGTCTCGTCGTCGTCGGTTCCTTCCAAAGAAGGCAACCCGGCACCGCGTCCGCTGGAAAAATGCGAAATCCTCAACATCGTCCAGAAATATGCAGAAGCCGCTCAGCGCGCTGTCCAGGCAGGCTTCGATATGGTCGAAATCCACGGGGGCCATTCGTACCTCCTGGACCAGTTCTTATCGCCGTATTACAACAAACGGACGGATGAATTCGGTGGCTCTTACGAAAACCGGGCCCGCTTCGCCCGCCTCGTCGTTGAAGCCGTCCGCAAAGTCGTCGGCCCGTGGGTTCCTATTTCCTTCCGCATCTCGGCTGATGAATTCATCGAAGGCGGCAATACCTTGGACGATACGCTGAAACTCCTGGAATACATCGAACCGGAAGTCGATATCATCAACGTTTCCGCCGCCGTCAACGACTCCATCCAGTACCAGATCGACAAATGCGACCTGCCTGACGCCTGGCGTGCGTACCTGTCGGAAGCGGTAAAGAAGAAATTCAATAAACCGGTCATCATTTCCGGCAACATCCGCAATCCCCAGGTAGCCGACCAGATTATCGCCGAAGGCAAGACGGACTTCATCGCCATCGGCCGCGGCCTCATCGCTGATCCTGATTGGGCCCGCAAAGCGCAGAGCGGCCGTACCTGCGACATCCGCAAGTGTATTTCCTGCAACATCGGCTGTGCCGATCACCGCATCGCCAAATCCCAGCCGATCCGCTGCACGGTGAACCCGGCTGTCTGCGGTGGCGAGGCTTATAAAAAGCAGAAAGTCACGCGCGACATCCACGTCGTCGTCATCGGCGGCGGTACATCCGGATTGGAAGCTGCCTGCACGGCTGCTGAAGTCGGCTGCCGCGTCACCCTCATCGAACGGGAAGGCGAAGTTGGCGGCTTAGCCCGCAAAATCGCCCGCTTCCCGGAAAAGAGCCGCATCGAAGATTTCCCGGCTTATCTCGAACACCGCGCTGCTCAGCTGCCGAACCTGACCATCAAATTGAACACGACGGCAACCAAAGAAATACTGGCGGAACTCAAGCCGGATATCCTCTACGCTGCTACGGGTTCCAAGCCGATGCTGCCGCCTATCGAAGGCTTGCGCGAACTGACCGATGCCGAAGGTTCCAACATCCGTTCCATCTACGGCTTCATGGACAACATCCCTTACTATGAAGCCAATGCTGAAGGCAAGAAAGTCGTCATCATTGGCTGCGGGGCTGTCGGCCTGGACGTCATGGAATTCTTCACCCTGCGCAAAGCCGACGTCGCCATGATTGAAATGATGCCGTCCTTCGGTAAGGATGCCGACATCGTTTCTAAATCGACGTTCAAAGAACTCTTGGCAACTCATCCTGTCGATATGCATCTCGGCACGGCATTGCAGAAAGTCTGCCCGGACAAATTCATCGCATCCCACAACGGTGAATCTGCCGAATACCCCTTTGACTACGGTTTCATCTGCATGGGCCTCGTCCCGGATATCCCGGCTGACGATCCTTTCAAAACGTATGCCGAAGAACAGGGCATCCCCTTCTGCAACCTCGGCAATAGCCGCAAGACGGGCCAGATTATCCACGGCACGGAATTGGGCCGCAATATCGTCGCTACCATCGATATGATTGGCGGCTTCGACGATTAAGATTTTTCTTCATCGTTCATCGTTCATCGTAAAGTTTTCTCTTATATTCTTTGCGATGAACGGATGACGACGAACATCATTTCATTGATTTTTTTGTGCAATACCATGTGAAAATTAACACATGTATTTATAATCATTAACTATTAGGAGGATTTTATCATGGGTAAAATTGCAGTTACAGAACGCGTTACAGGGCATACGGAATTAATCGGTCTCATCGCTTATCCGATCCGTCACAGCATGTCTCCGACCATGCACAACGAAGCCTTCAAAAAACTCGGCCTCGACTATGTCTACGTCTGCTTTGAAGTCGACAACTCGACGCTGGAAGACACGGTCAAAGGCCTGCGCGCTATGAAAGTCCGCGGCTGGAACGTCTCCATGCCGAATAAAGGGCCGATCACGCAGTATCTCGATAAATTGTCGCCGGCATCCCAGATCATCGGCGCCTGCAACACCGTCGTCAACGACAACGGCGTCCTGACCGGTACGATTACCGACGGCATCGGTGCCATGCAGGCCCTCAAAGACGAAGGCGTCGAATATGTCGGCAAAAAAATGGTCGTTATCGGGGCTGGCGGCGCAGCTACAGCTATCGAAGTACAGGCAGCCCTCGATGGCGTCCGCGAACTGACGATTTTCAACCGCGCCGACGAATTCTACGCTCACGGCGAAGAAACCGTCAAGAAACTGCGTGAACGCACGGACTGCATCGTCAACATCTATCCTCTCGAAGACCATGCCAAATTGAAAGAAGAACTGGACAGCGCCGATATCTATATCGACAGCACATCGTGCGGCATGAAACCGTTAGAAGATGTCGTAGCCATCCCTGACAAATCCTACCTCCGTCCGGACTTGGTCGTCATGGATACGGTCTATGCTCCGCGCCAGACGAAACTCATGAAATGGTGCGACGAAGTAGGCTGCAAAAACTTCAACGGCCTTGGCATGATGCTCTATCAGGGTGCTGCTGCCTTCAAACTCTGGACTGGCAAAGAAATGCCTGTTGACTTCATCAAAGACGTACTTTTCTAAAAATCGCCTAAAGGAGAATTTTCTCATGGAACAGACACATTCCTACCGTCCCTTATGCCTCAGCCTGTATTTGAACTATTTCGTACATGGCATTGGCGTCATCATCTTGGCACAGAACATGGATGCCCTGGCAGCTCGCTGGGGCAGTATCGCCGACGTCGCTTGGGTCATCTCCATGCTCGGCATCGGCCGCCTCATCGTCTTATTCGTATCGGGCAAATTATCCGATAAATATGGCCGCAAACCGTTTGTCCTGCTCGGCATGATCACGTATATCGCCTTCTTTGTCGGTATCCTGCTCAGTCCGACGTCGACAGTCGCCTGCGTTTTCGGTATCCTGGCCGGGATTGCCAACTCTTTCCTCGACGCTGGTACCTATCCCGCGCTGATTGAATCCTATCCGGACAGTGCCAGCACAGTTACGGTCCTCTTGAAAGCCTTCATCTCGGCTGGCCAGTTCCTGCTCCCCCTGTTCATCGGCATTCTGGTATCGATGAACGCCTGGTACGGCTGGTCTTTCATCGTAGCGGCTGTCATCCTGGCCCTCAATATCCCGGTGATGATGAAAATGGGCTTCCCCTCTATGAATCCGGCTGAAGAAGCCAAAGAAGAAGGGAAAGACGTGGCTGCTGCTTCGTGGGTACCGAAATCCAAATGGTATCTCGAAGGTATCTGCTTCGTCCTCTATGGGTATATTTCCCAGGCTACGTTCTACCTCATCAGCCAGTGGCTCACGAAATACGGTGCATCCGTTGCCCAGATGTCTGATATGGCAGCCCGTTCTCTCATGAGCTACTATTCGGTCGGTTCTCTGGCCTGCGTATTCTTCACAGCCTTCATCACGAAAAAAGGTATCCGTCCGATTACACTTCTCGTCGCCTATACCCTCATTTCTACACTCTCCATCAGTGGCCTCTACTTCATCCCGTCGAGTTCGCTGGCTCCTATTTTCTCGTTCATCGTCGGCTTCTCGGCTGCTGGCGGCGTTATGCAGCTCGGCCTGGTCATGATGACGGAAATGTTCCCGAAAGGCAAAGGCACGATGACCGGTATCTTCTATACGACGGGTTCCATCGCATCTTTCACTATCCCCGTCATTACAGGCTATATGGCTGACAGCGGCATCAACAGCATCATGGGCCTCGATGCGGCTATCGCCCTGGCAGGTTTCATCATTGCCTGCATCATCTATGTACGCTATAATAGCGTCATGAAAGAAAAACCCGCTGCATAAGTTATATTAGGAGGAATTTAAATTATGGTTAAAATCGGCAATGTTACCCTCGATAATGGTATGCCTAAAATCTGCATTCCTATCGTCGGCCATACGGTTGATGAACTCGTCCAGGAATGCCGCTATCTCCAGGATAAAGTCTACGACGTCGTCGAACTGCGCATCGACTTCTTGAAAGACGTCACGTCCCTCGAGGCTGTCGGCAAAGCTTTGGCTGCCGTCCGCCAGGAACTGCCGAACGGCGCTATCCTGTTCACGTTCCGCACCAAAGAAGAAGGCGGCGAAACAGAAGTGCCCGAAAGCTACTATTTCGATCTCATCGACTACGCTGTCAAAAGCGGTAAAATCGATGCTGTCGACGTCGAATACTTCCGCGACCGTGCCAGCATCGAAAAAGTTCTGGCCGTCGCCAAAGAACACGGCGTCACGGTCATCATGAGCAACCACGACTTCGATAAGACACCGTCCTTCGACGAAATCACAGGCCGCCTCATTGGCATGAAAAAGCTCGGTGCTGACGTCGCTAAACTGGCCTGCATGCCCAACTCGGCCAAAGACGTCCTGACCCTTTTGTCGGCAACAGAAGCCGTCAAATCCCAGTATCCGGATGAACCGATCATCACCATGTCCATGGGCAAACTCGGTGCCATCAGCCGCATCAGCGGTGAAATCTTCGGCTCTGCCCTGACCTTTGGTTCGGCTAAAAAGGCCTCCGCTCCAGGCCAGCTGGAAGTCACGACGTTGCAGCAAATCCTGCGTGCCCTTCACTCCTAATCAGGGTACGGCTTAAAGAGATAATCACATAAGCAAAGGGCCTGGCTCGATTCATTCGTGCGCAGGCCCTTTTTATCCGCCTTCTTTACATTGACATTCCCTATCCACTCGTTATAATGTTAAAGTATCCGTAAAAAAAGAGCCTCGAAGGGGACGATAATAATGGCGAAAGAAAAGCTATGGACAGGCCCATTCATATCGATGGGCAGTACAAATTTTTTTCAACTCATGACCCAGTATATTTTAGTGACGACCTTGCCGCTTTGCATCATCAACACGTTCCAAGGCAGCGAAATCGAAGCCGGTCTGGCCATGACTTTTTTCCAGATTGGCACAAGCCTGTTCCGGCCTGCAGCCGGTTATTTTGTCGATAAAGAAAACAAGCGCCATTTGCTTCTTTTTTCCCTGATTGTTTTCCTCATCATTATCGGTGCTTTCAATGGGATTGAAAATGTAGCCGAAATTTATGGGCTGAGATTGCTCCACGGCATTATTTTCGCCCTGGCTACGACGACGGCTGCATCCATTGCCGTCCTAGTCATCCCGGCTTCACGCCGTGGTGAAGGAATCGGATATTTTTCAGTCACGACGAATTTAGCCATGGTCATTGGTCCGCTGGCCGGACTCCTGTTATATAATGCGTTAGGCATGTCTGGTCTGTTTTTATCCTTGACCATCCTCGCCATCCTGACCTTGATCATCGCAGCCATCGTACCACTTCCTGCCTCCGTCGTAAAACCCGTCCCCATGCTTCATAACGAACCGATATGGGCCCATATTGTAGAAAAGAAATCGTTGCCAGCGTCCCTGCTGGGTGGCATGGTATTCTTTGCTTACGGCGGCATCCTCACCTTTATTCCGTTGTATGCCTCTTTTCTGGGACTAGCTGACAGTACAGGCCTGTTTTTCGCTATCTTTGCCTTAGTCATCGTCCTCAGCCGTCCTATCGTCGGCAACGTCTTTGACCGAATGGGGGCCAGTGCCATCGTTTATCCTGGCTTCATCATCTTCATGGCCGGTTTCATCTTTTTCAGCCAAGTTTCTTCGCAGCTCATGTTCCTGCTTGCCGCTGCCATTCTCGGACTCGGCTTTGGAGCACTGAGTCCCGCTTTTCAGACTTTAGCCATTCAAAGTGTCCCGCCAGAACGCGCCGGTGCCGCAACGGCTACATACTTTTGGTTCCTCGATATCTTCGTCGGACTGGCTGCCATGCTGCTCGGTTTTGTAGCCAAACTCTTTGGATATATGCTGTTATACGGGGGAATCTGTACAGCCGTTACAGCCGTCGCAATGATTTTATATTATTTTTTATTTACCCGCTCTGCTCGTCAAGCATAGCCATTACCTTCAGGAGGAATTTTTTATGGGCAAAATTGCCATTACCGAACGCGTCACAGGTCATACGGAACTCATTGGCCTCATCGCTTATCCCATCCGTCACAGCATGTCTCCAACGATGCACAACGAAGCCTTCAAGAAATTAGGGCTCGATTATGTCTATGTCTGCTTTGAAGTCGATAATTCGACGCTGGAAGACACCGTCAAAGGGCTGCGGGCCATGAAAGTCCGGGGCTGGAATGTTTCCATGCCCAACAAAGGGCCGATTACCCGCTATGTCGATAAATTGACACCGGTATCACAAATCGTCGGTGCCTGCAATACCGTCGTCAATGACAACGGGGTTCTCACCGGGACTAGTACGGATGGTATCGGCGCGATGATGGCCCTGAAAGCGCACGGTGTCGACTATATCGACAAAAAAATGACCGTCATCGGTGCCGGCGGTGCCGCATCCTCCATCCAGGTACAGGCAGCGCTCGATGGCGTCCGGGAACTCACGATTTTCAACTTAAAAGATAAATTCTATGACCAGGCCATCGAGCTGGTCGCCAAACTGAAAGACCAGACAGATTGCACGGTTAACCTCTATGACCTGGCCGACCACGAACGACTGCGTCAGGAGCTGGATAGCAGTGATATCTATATCGATGCCACGCCCTGTGGGATGCACCCGCTGGAAAAGGTCGTATCCATTCCCGACCCATCGTATCTGCATCCCGGCCTGGTCGTCATGGATACGGTCTATGCCCCACGTCAAACAAAACTCCTGAAATGGGCAGAACAGGCAGGCTGTCAGAATTTCAATGGTTTAGACATGATGCTCTACCAGGGCGCTGCGGCCTTTAAATTGTGGACGGGAAAAGAAATGCCCGTCGACTTCATCCGCGATGTCCTATTTGATGAATAAAGAAAAGGCGCTGTCCTATAAGGACAGCGCCTTTTCTTTATTAGTCTAAATCTTTTATGAGTTCTTCAAAGACATCGAGAACTTCTTCGATGGTCTTATTGTTAGGCACGCGGTAATCGGCAGCATTGCGGTAGAGGGCAATGCGTTCGTCGTAGAGGTCGTAGACTTTCTGCTTGCCGTCTTTCAGCAGCGGCCGCGTCGATACGTCGACGTCGCTGACGATGTCGTCGGGCGAGCGGTCGAGGAAGAAGACCGTGCCGGTTTTCTTGAAGATGTCCATGTTTTCCGAGCGTTTGACGACGCCGCCGCCACAGGCGACGACGATGCCCGATTTTTTTGCCAGGGACTGGCTGGCCCGGACTTCGGCATCGCGGAAGCAATCTTCACTGACGGCGAAGAGTTCCGGGATGGTCTTGCCTTCCTGTTCGACGATGACGTCGTCGGCGTCGTAGAAGTCACGGCCCAGGCGCTGTGCCAGGGCTTTGCCGAATGTTGTTTTGCCGCTGCCGGGCATACCGATGATGATAATGTTCCGTTTATTATTCATAGTAATGTTCCATCTCCTTAGCGATTTGTTCGATGACCGAGAACGGGATGTCCCGGCCCATCCAGATTTCTTCTGAACCGATGGCCTGAGCGACGAGCATGTACATACCGTTCAGGGTCTTGGCGCCATGACGGCGGGCCGCTTGCAATATCTGTGTGTCTTTCGGGTTGTAGACGATGTCGACGACAGCCGGGAATGTCGCAATGATCCGTTCCGATACGGGACAGCCATTGACGTCGGGGAACATGCCGACTGGCGTACAGTTGACCAGGACGTCGCCGCCTTGGGAAAGTTCAAAATCCTGGTAGTCGATGGTATCGGCACCGACGGTCTTGGTGAAGGCGTCGAATTCCGTCTTCGAGTGGGGATGACGGGATACGACGGTAATCGACTTGGCACCGCTATCGGACAGGTACTGGATGATGGCGCGGGCACCGCCGCCGGAACCGAGGACGACGCAGTCCTTTTCTTTGACGCCGATTCCGGCATGGTCCAGGGAGCGGCCGAATCCGCCGTAATCCGTATTATAGCCGAAGGTCCCATGGTCGGTGAAGTGAATCGTATTGACGGCGCCGATGATACGGGCTTCGCGGGAAATATCCGTCAAGTACGGCATGACGTCGAGTTTATAAGGGATGGTGACATTCGCTCCCGTATACCCTTCGTCGCGCAGGCGCTGAAGTTCATTGGGGATATCGTTGCGGTCCATTTCCAGGACGCCGTACTGATGCTGCCCCTCAACCTGTAAGATTCTGAATAATTTTTCGTGGATGGCCGGGGAAGCCGTATGGCCTAACTTAGCCCCGATGACGCCTAATTTCATCTACATTCCCTCCTTGATCGGATACGTAATTCCCTAAGATTTTAAAATAATTGCAGTGTTCTGCCAGATTATGCAGGACCCGGGCTGTCGCCGGGTTGCGCAGGTTGCCCATGACATCGATGTGGAAGAAATATTCAAAGGGCCGCCCTTTTAGGGGCCGCGATTCCAGATGAGTCATGTTCATGCCGTTATAGAAGAAGTAGCCCAGGACGTGATACAAAGCGCCCGGCCGATGCTGGGTCGTCAGGACCAAGGTGATTTTATCGGCGGCAGGGTCCTCTTCCATATCAGCCGCGATGATGAAGAACCGCGTATAATTCAGATTATTATCATTAATATGTTCCACCAGGACATCGAGACCATACATCTCAGCCGCCGTCTTGTTGGCGATGGCCGCAATATGGGGATCCTGCATCTTTTGTACTTGTTCCGCACTCTGGGAAGTGCTGAAATAAGGGTGGAGCTGCCATTCGCTGTGATGCTTGAGGTAGCTCCGGCACTGATTGAGTCCCTGCGGATGGGAATAGACTTCGCGGATGTCTTCGAGTTTCGCTCCCGGCAGGGTCAAGAGGCAGTGCTCTACTTTGACGTATTTTTCGCCGACGACGCAGCAGTCATAGCGGTGGATGAGGTCGTAAACATCGGTGATGCCGCCAGTCGATGAATTTTCGATGGGCAGGACGCCGTAACGGGCCTGACGGGTAGCGACGGCCTGGACGACGTCTTCAAAATGGGACCCGTAGGCCGGTGAAATCTGCCGGCCTGCAAAATAGCTCTTCATAGCTTCATACGTATATGATCCGGGCTGGCCGAAGCAGGCGATGTTCAATGGCATATCTTCAGAAGCATCCATTACCAGCACCGCCCTTTCTCGGACAGGCAGACGTCGAGGATGGCCCAGGCCGCTGCCGCTTCGACGACAGGGATGGCCCGCTGGACGATGCAGGGATCATGCCGCCCCTTGATGACGAGGTCGCAGTTTTCCTTCGTATCCGTGTCGATGGTTTCCTGCTTTTGACTGATCGATGCCGTCGGCTTGACGGCCAGGCGGAAGACGACGGGCATGCCGTTGGTGATGCCGCCGTTGATGCCGCCGTTGTGATTGGTCCGCGTCTTGACGATATCACCATCGTAATAAAAGGCATCATTGGCCTGAGAGCCGCGGAGTTCTGCCAGGGAGAAGCCGTCGCCGAATTCAATGCCTTTGACGGCCGGTACGGAGAACATCATGTGGCTGAGCTGGCTTTCGACGGAATCGAAGAATGGGTCACCTATGCCGGCAGGAAGGCCTGTCACCATACATTCAATGACACCGCCGACGGAATCGAGGTCGTTCTTGGCGGCCAATATCTGTGCCTCCATCAGTCCGGCCTGGGCTTTATCGAGGACGGGCAGTGTTTCTTGTTTCAAGGCCTGCAAAGTGTCCCTCGTTTCTCCAGTGGCATTGAATGGCTTATCGGCAATGCCGGCCAATCGCAAGATATGGGAGCCGATGGTGATGCCGTGGCGGGCCAGTATCTGCGAAGCGACGGCACCAGCAAAGACCAAAGGAGCCGTCAGGCGGCCGGAGAAGTGGCCGCCGCCGCGGTAGTCATTGAAACCGCCATAGCGTATCTTACCGGAATAATCGGCATGGCCCGGCCGCATGAGGTGGCGCAGCTGATCGTAATCACGGGAATGCTGGTCACTGTTGCGGATGACAGCGCACAGCGGCGTCCCCGTCGTATAGCCGTTGAAAAAGCCGCTTTGGATTTCAAAGGCATCTTTTTCTGAACGAGCTGTGGACATTTTATTCTTCCCCGGCGCCCGCCGGGCCATCTCGGTCCGGACAGCATCCCAGTCGATGGCTTCGCCTGACGGCAAGCCGTCGAGGACGGCGCCGATAGAGAGGCCGTGGGATTCACCGAAAATCGTCAGGCCGATTGTCTTGCCAAAGGTATTCATCTTACTCCCCCTCCTTTTGGATGATGCCGCCTAAGGTCTGGAAATCCTGCCAGAATTCCGGATATGATTTGCGGACACATTCGGCTCCTTCGATGCGCAGCGGCTGGCTGCAGCGCTGAGATGCAACGGCCAGGGCCATGGCGATGCGATGGTCATTCCAGCCGCTGACGGTCCCGCCTGTAAAGCCGCCGACACCGTGGATGATGAGACCTTCCGCTTCTTCTTCGACGTCGCCGCCGATTTTGTTGAGCTCAGTGGCCATGGCGTGCAGGCGGTCACATTCTTTCAGCCGGACCCGGCCGGCATGGATGATACGGGTAATACCCTTGGCACAGGAAGCCAGGACGGTCAGGACCGGAACCAGGTCCGGGCAGTCTTCGACGTCGATGACCCGGCCGGCCAGTTCCGACGGGCAAGCCGTCAATTCCGTTTTGCCTTCGACCTGGCCACCCATGTCGCGGATAAGGGATACGATGACTTCGTCGCCTTGAGATGACTTCGAGCGAAGGCCCGTGCAGCAGATGGCCCGGCCCAGGCTGCCGGCAGAAAGCCAGAAAGCGGCTTGCGAATAATCGCCTTCAACGACATAGGTTCCTGCCCGGTAGTGCTGGTTGCCGGGAATCCGATAGGAACCGTCCCATTCTTTATCGATGACGATGCCGTGCTGACGCAGGCAGTCGATGGTCATGTCGACGTAGCTGGCCGATTCCAATGGTGTCGTACTGCGCAGGAGCGAATCGCCGTCGAGGAGAGGCAGGGTCATGAGCAGGCCCGTGAAGAACTGGGAACTGACGTCGCCGGCCAGGGCATACGTCCCGGGCTGCAAGGTCCCGGATACGGTCATAGGCAGGGCCCCTTCCGTCGTTTCATAAGCAATGCCCTTTTCATCGAAGAGTTCATAATACGGCGTCAGCGGCCGTTTGGCCAGGCGGCCTTTGCCGGAAAAAGTAACGGTGTTGCCGCTGAGGATCGCTACGGGAATGAGAAAGCGCAAGGTCGAGCCCGATTCATTGGCATCAACGGCTAACGGCCGGCCCTGGGGCTTCAAACCGCCTTTGACGCGATAGGCCGCCCGTCCTGGATGGGGCGATACGACCGGCGTGATGTCGGCCCCCAAGGCCCGCAGGATATCACATGTCGCTTCGATGTCCTGGGATAAGGAAATGTTGTCGACCAGGCTTTCGCCTTCTGCCAGGGCCGCACAGATGAGGTCGCGGTGGCCGATACTTTTGGAAGAGGGCGCCTCTACTGTCCCCTGCAAATTATGTGGTGTAATGATGACATTCATTGAGCGTCCTTCTTTCGGATGTATTTCGGCAGGTCTTCCGCAGCCAGCGGCAGCAGGCGGCCCTTGCCGATTTCTTTGAGGATGATGAGGGTCATGTGGTTGCCGCGCATCTTCTTGTCATTGCTGATATAAGGGATGAGGTCTTCCGCCGAAGCATCGACGTCGGTCGGCAGGCCATACTGCTTGAGGACCTTGCGCAGCCGCGCCGTCGTCCCGGCTTTCGTCAACCCCATAGCTTCGGTGACGCCAGTCAGCATGGACATGCCGGCAGCGACGCCTTCGCCGTGCGTATAATGGCCGAAGCCGTAACAGCCTTCGATGGCGTGACCGATGGTATGGCCGAAATTCAGGATCATGCGCTCGCCCATGTCGAGGACGTCCCGTTCGACGAGGTCTGCCTTGCTCTGACAGCAGCGTTCGATGATTTCTTCCCAGTGGTCAAAGATGGACTGGTCATCGAGTTTCTCTAAGAGTTCAAAGAGGGCCAGGTCGCGGATACAGCCGTATTTGATGACTTCGCCCATGCCGTCATGGATGAAGCGCTTCGGCAAAGTCCGCAAAAGAGTCGGATCGATGAGGACCCCTTTGGGCTGATAGAAATTGCCGGCCTGGTTCTTGCCGCTGGGAAGGTCGATGCCGACTTTGCCGCCGACACTGCTGTCAACCTGGGAGATGATGGTCGTCGGAATCTGGATAAAGGGAACGCCGCGCAGGAAGGTCGCTGCCGCAAAACCGCCGAGGTCACCGGTGACGCCGCCGCCGAAGGTGATGACGTAGTCGCTGCGGGTAATGCCGGAATCAGAGAGCTGCTGATAGAGGTCGAGGAGCGTTGCCGCACATTTATGTTCTTCCCCGGCCGGGAAGACCAGACGGTGGACGCGGAAGCCGGCACGAGTCAGGGCCGTTTCCAGCCGCTGTCCGTAGAGGGCATCGACGTTGGAATCCGTAATGACGGCCAGGGTCCGCGATTTCGTCAGATTGCGGATATAATCGCCAGCCCGGTCGAGGAGTCCATTTTCAATATGAATATCGTAAGAATCTTTTCCTAAATCAACGTGAATGTGTTTCATGAACTAATTCCCTTCTCCGCATAGCGGCTTGCTGTAAAAATCGGGTCATTCCCTTGGCATCTTCTTCGGCCAGCATCGTCGAAAAAGATTGCAGGGCTGCGCTGAAGCGGTTTATTTCATATAAGAGGTTGTCTTTATTGGATAAGAACAGTTTCGTCCACAATGGCGCATTGATATCGGCTACCCGCGTCCCGTCGCGGAAGCTGCCGGCTACGAAATACTTAGTCAGCGTATTCATGGATTCGCTGTTAACCAGGGCCGTCGCCAGGACGTGAGGCAGGCTGCTGGTATAGGCGATGAAGCGGTCGTGGTCTTCCGGCGTCACGCGGACGACATGGGAACAGCCCAGGGCCATGGCCATATCCTTGACTCCCCGGATATGGTCTTCGTCATTGCCCTCCATGGGGACGAGGATGTAATTGGCGCCGTTGAAGATATCGGCACTGGCCATGGCATACCCCCGGCCTTCGCGGCCTGCCATAGGGTGTCCCGGTACGAAATCGACGCCTTCCGGGAGCAGGGCGGCAATGGCCGTCGCCGTATCCCCTTTGATACCGGCTACATCCGTCAAGACCGCCCCCGGTGCAAAGAAGGCTTTATTCTCTGCCAGGAAACGTATCATCACATCGGCGGCCGTACAAAAGATGACCAGGTCTGCCTGCTTCAGGGCTTCATTACCTGCCGTATAGATTTCATCGACCATGCCTTCCTGTTTAGCCTGCTGAAGAGCTTTTTCATCAGGGTCGACGGCGATGATATGCCGGACGCCGATGCGCCGCAGGCCGCGGGCGTAGGAACCGCCGATAAGGCCCAGACCGACGATGGCCACTGTCTGTTTCGTATTAAAACCACTAGCTTCCTTATCCATGATTGTCTCCCCCTGTATCCCTTATATTTCCCGGCCGACGATAGGCGCCAGTTTGCGGAGCGAATCCATGAGGTCAGCGAACATGGCCGGCGTAATCGACTGAGCCCCGTCGCACCAAGCCTTGTCCGGGTCGTTGTGGACTTCGATCATCAAACCATCGGCACCGGCAGCGACGGCAGCTTTGGCCAGGTCGGCTACCATCCAGCGCTTGCCCGTCGCATGGCTGGGATCGACGACGATGGGCAGGTGGCTCTGGCGTTTGACGGCCAGGACAGCACTCAGATCGAGGGTATTGCGGGTGTACGTTTCAAAGGTCCGGATGCCCCGTTCGCATAGGATAACGTTGTGGTTGCCTTCAGCCATGATGTATTCGGCCGACATAAGCCATTCTTCAATGGTCGCGCTCAGGCCCCGTTTGAGCAGGACCGGTTTGCGCGTCTTGCCGACGGCTTTGAGGAGGTCGAAGTTCTGCATGTTCCGGGCCCCGATCTGGATGATGTCGACGCCGTCTTCGAGGAAGACCGGCAGCTTATCGGCCGACATGATTTCTGTAATGACTGGCAGTTTCGCCTTGCGGCCGGCGTCGCGGAGCATGTCGAGCCCCTTATTGCCTAACCCCTGAAAGGAGTACGGCGAAGTACGCGGTTTGAAAGCACCGCCACGAAGGATGTTAGCCCCGGCCTTGGCGACGTCACAGGCGACGCCTTCGATCTGCTCCGGCGTTTCAATCGAGCAGGGACCCGCGATGACGGCCAATTTCTTGCCGCCGATGGTCACGCCGCTGTTGCCGACGGGGATGACCGAATCCTGGGGATGGAACGCCCGGCTGGCCCGTTTGTACGGGACTTCGACGCGCATGACCTTGTCGACACATTCATAGCTCTGGACTTGTTCGACATCGACGACTTCCGTATTGCCGACGAGACCCATGACAGTCTGGCGGGCGCCTTTACTGATATCGACCTGCAGGCCCTTGGCCTTGATGGCATCGACTAATTTTTTCGCTTCTTCTTTCGGTGTGTTCGCTTTCAATACAATGATCATAACTTCATTTCCTCCATTCCAGCAACAAAAAAAGCAGGCTCACATGAGCCTGCTTCTAAGATTCTCGTTTATCGCCTTTTCCTCGCGTCCTGCTCAGGCAGCCATAGCCGGCTGACCCAGAAAAGGTGGAAGTTTTCTCATGCTTACATCGGTCTTATTGAATTCGTCGTAGCAAAAATAACCAGCGCTAAAATACAGGTAGCCCCAGCTAAAATAAGTAAAGACGTATTCAATTACCTGATGTAAGAATGACGTATTCATAGGAATCTCCTTGTGCAACCTTTTAAAAATTCGTTGTCGTCATTGTATACCCCAGGGAGATAATTGTCAAGGTAAAAAAACAGGGATTCTCTGTATAGATATGAGAATCCCCGTGGACAATCGTTTTACTGGCGGATATATTGTATATTATTTTTGCATATTATCTATGCATTTTACCAAGAAGGCGGAATGGCTGTCGTGACGACACGGAACGTGTATCCCTGCGCTTTCAGGAGATGGATGATGTCCGGCAGGGCATCGACGGTCGCACCATGGCCATAGGCATCATGCATGAGGATGACCAGATGGCGATGGAGATAAGGCCGCAGTTGCAGCTGCTGCTTGATGTTTTCTACTTCTTTATCAGCCGTCTTGCCCGTCCCGTCGGCATCGCCGGTCAGGGCGTTCCAGCCGACTTCGATGTAGCCGATGTTGTTGATAGCCGTCCAGAAATCCTTCGTGAAGTGACCTTCCGTACCACCCGGGGCGCGGGAAATGATGGGCCGGACGCCGAGTATCTTATAAATTTCTTCTTCAGTCTGCAAGAGTTCATCCGTGTAGGCTTTCGGCGAAACGTATATTTTCTTATAATCATGCGTATACGAATGGACACCGATAGCATTGCCAGACTGGTAAATCTTTTTCACCACATCGGGGTAGCGGACGACATTCTGGCCGGTCAGGAAGAAGGTAGCATGGATATTTTCCTTTTTCAGGATGTCCAGGATGCGCGACGTATTCTTATCATTCGGTCCGTCGTCGAAGGTCAGGTAGACGACGTTGTCACCATAATAATAGTCCCGCGTCTTGCCGTATGTCGTGGGCAGGCCCTTTTCCTGGCGCTGCCGGGTCGTATATTTATCATACACCGGTTTATCATTATCGACAGGAGGCAGGGAGAAATCATCGCCGATCAAAGCCACATCGGGCTTGCCGGACAGGACCTGCGGCACCGGGATATGCCTGGATTCAGCGGCTGCCATGACGTGGTCGCGGTCGAAATTCAGGAAGAGTCCCAGCGAAGCCAGGAAGAAAAATAAGATACATCCCAAAAACAGTCTGCCTTTTTGTTTCATTTTTGCTTACATCCGTTTCTTTTTGACATTACCATAGTGAATATACTGGCGTATCGTACACGTTTCCCGATAGCCATCGGCCAGGACACTGGCCGTCAGGTCGAAGTCTTCCAAATCGTCGAGAAGGGCTTCGGTCATGCGGTGCTGAACGGCATTATAGCCCGTGCAGAAGAGGATACGCGGGCAGCGCACGCCGCGGAACAATCCCCGCGGATGTTTGATGAGCTTGGCCAGCATGGCCGGCGTGATGACGGCGCCGCAGGGACGCCCCATGATAGCCGCTGCCGTTTCGACGCCTTCGATTTTTTCGTCGCTGATGACATTGCCCAACATCTGTAAATTGAGGACGCCGATGACGGTATCGCAGGAATTCGGCAGGGGCACGTCGTCTGCCAGCGGGGCCTTGAGCCACTTATTGCCGGCAGCATCGCCTTCGATGAGGATATACCAGGCCGGGTGGCGCATCTTGATGCCATCGATGACCTTGGGGTCGAGGCCGACATAACGGTCCTGGTCGTCGAGGCCGGCGAACCATGCCGGGACATGGCCGGCAGCAATGCGTTCAGCGCAGAAGGCTTCGCCTTTTTCCATATCTTCCGTGCAGATGACGTCAAAGGGTTCGACATTATCGACACGCGTGCTGTCCATGGGAACAATGCTGCTGACCATGATCGGCAGATGACCGCCGTGGCCGTAAGTACCCAGCCGTTCCAACACGGTCGTTTTGCCACCGGCACCGACAATAGCCGTAATGCCCGGTTTTAACATACGTCGCCAACGATTATCTTCAAACATGAAAGTACCCCCTTATGGAATTCACTTCTTCACAACATAACGATTATAGCCTTTCCAGGCCGATTTGATAAGGCCGCGGACCATATCGATGGTCAGGGCCCGCCGTTCTTCTTCGGAGCAAGTGCCGAAGTTGCCGAAATCGAGTTCTTCACTGGCCAGATGAGCCACATTCTCTTTGACGGCCATGCCTTTTTCCGTCAGTTCTTCACTGGCCGAGCGGGCAATGGCAGCAAGGCCAGGACGGCCGCCAACGACGATGCACCATGAATCTTCCCGCATAGCTACGGCACCGACCAGGTACGGTTCATCTACCGGCAGTTTGCGGTAGGCTTTATACGCCGTATAGACGGCTTCCCTGGCAATGGAAATGCCCGTTACCAGTTCGCCCATGGGCGGGCAGTGCAAATAGTCGTCCAGACTCATGCAGCCTTTATCCTGTAGCTGTACATCGACGTGGAGGGACAAAAGGATCGGCAGGAGGACGGAAAAAGGCGCTTTCCCGGAAATCACACCGCCGATCGTACCGTAGCGCTGGACGTTTTTGTCGGCTACGTCGGTAATGGCCTTGCTGATGGCCCCGCCGGCAAATTCCTGGATGACCGGGGAAATCTTGATCTGCCAAAGCGGCGTCATGGCACCGATGACGATGTCGTCTTCCCGTTCTTCAATATACTGCATCCCGGCCTTCGACAAATCGACAGCCAGGTCATAATGGTCTTTTTTATATTTCAAGCCCTGCGTTCCCGCCAGGAAAACAGCCGACGCAGCCTGCCGATAAGCAGCATAGGCTGCGGCCGGATTATCCGGGACCAGGGTCGTCGTACTGGTAATCACGATACTGAAAATCTCCTTTCTGCCTAGTTAAGGGACGTCGTCGAAGAGCCAATCTTCCAGCGCGACGTTCGGCCTGTCCTTGTTGAGCAGGAAAGACCCGCCGCACTCATCGACGACGGCATCGACAAGGGCATCGACGCCGATATCGCTGCACAAATCCATTTCTTCTTTATATAAAAGGATGGGCATGAGAAGTTCCACCGTCGTACCATCAGCCATAGAGACGCCGCCCAGCTGTCCTTCAAATTGGACGATGACCAGGCCGGACAAGGTCGTATCCCTGGCAAAAGGCTCATGGTTTTCCGAATTGGGCAGGAGAAAGCCATAGGACATCCACACGTCATGGACGTGCGGGAACCGCCCCAGTTCCATGAGCAGCCAGATAGGCCAGGCTTCTTCGTCGTTCAAGGAAATATCCCGGTCCTTGCGGAAGGGCCAATCGGCCGGCAGGATAAGGCAGAGTTCGCCGTAGCCTTCTTTCCCGGCCACAAATTCACCAGCCGGGTAATGCATGGGAGCGGCACTCATGCCGATAGTATGAAGGAGATAGAAAGGCTCTTCTACCGTAGGATATAAGAGTTCTACATCCACAGCCAGCGGCGTCCCGTCCGGGTCCTGGAAGACACTCCACTGCCGATGGGGAAAGAGGTGGTGGAAATAATCCTGGACGGCATGGCCATATTCCTCGTGAGGCCGCTGTATCTTCAAGGTGTCCATCAAGGAAAAAAAGCGAGGCCATCGATAGGACGTAATCGGTAAGGTACTCATCGAATCCCCCCTTTTTGTTATATTCAGCTTCATTATATCATAAATGAGCCAGCTCTGGGCAACCAAAAAGGGGCGCCGCGAACGCGAAGCCCCTCTCCACTATCATGACGATAGACTTTTTAGCCCTCAGGGTTCGTGCCGGAGGGATTCACTGAATCTCATCGCCTGTTCAATTGACGGGATATATCATATCAATAAATAGAGAAATTGTCAAATCACAGCGCCCCGGCGTGCCTTGTAAAAGGCAGTACGGTATAGTAGAATAAAAGAGAATGGAACGCACTACAATTAACCGCAAAGGGATGACTACATTGAAGGTACGCTGGGTAGAATTAAACCGTTTTGAAGCTGAACTGATCCTCGAATTCGCCTGCCAGCCCAAGGATGCTCCCGTTTCTGCCAGCCTATGCCGTATGATATACCGCCGTCTCGAAGGCCAGCCGGCGCTGGCACAGAACCAGACGGGACTCCAGGATGGGGAGGCGTAAAAGGCGCCTCACTCTTCCATCGCTTTTTCTAACCGCGCTGCGATGGCCTTGCCCGTTTCGGTCCGGGCCAGGCCGCCATCGGATGTTTCTTTCAAGGCGACGGGCATGAGGCGGCCGATTTCCGCCATGGCCGCGATGACTTCATCCGGCGGGATGACGCTCTTGATGCCGGCCAGCGCCATTTCGGCAGCGGCAATGGCCTCGACGGCAAAGATGGCATTGCGCTTGACGCAGGGCACTTCGACCAGGCCCGCTACGGGGTCGCAGGCCAGACCCAGGGTGTTTTTCATGCACAGGGCAAAGGCCTGGAGGATGGTATCGTTATCACCGCCGGCCATTTCGGCAACAGCAGCGGCAGCCATGGCCGCTGCCGTCCCACATTCGGCCTGGCAGCCGCCGACGGCACCGGCGACAGAAGCATTGCGGGCGACGACGGCGCCGATACCGGCTGCCGTGAACAAGGCATCGACCAATGCCGGACGGGGTACCTGCATTTCTTCAGCCGCTGCCATCATGACGGCCGGCACGATGCCGCAGGAACCGGCTGTCGGGCAGGCGACGATTTTGAACATCTTGGCATTGGCTTCACTGACGGCCAGAGCATAGACAGCCGCTTTATGTGCCAGAGGCCCCAGTAATTTCGGCGCTCCTTCAGCCAGCTTGTGGGCATCGCCGCCGACGAGGCCGCTGACCGATTTTCCCGGATCTTCCATGCCGGCATCGATGGATTCCTGGAACACATCGAGACGGCTGGCCATGACGGCCCGTACTTTTTCTTCTAGTTCTTCCGACGACTCTACTTCATGACGCACGACGATGTCTGACAGAGTCGTCTTTTCTTTTTCTGCCAGAGCCAGTAAGTCATGAAGGGTCTTATATTCATATTTATACATCTTGTTCCTCCTAGAGCGGCAGCAGCGTGACGACGCTTTCAATGGCTGTAATATTCTGTATCATGTGGACGATTTCGTTGGGAACGGGACTGTCGGTACAGACAATCATGACGGCCGTTTCGTTCTTGGCACTGCGGAAGACGCGCATATTCGATACATTGATATGACCGATGGCCAGGACCGTCGTCGCCTGGGCGATGATGCCCGGCTGATCTTTATGGACTGTGATCAGCGTGTGTTCTTCCCCGTTCAGGGCCACTTCAGCCCCATTGATCTCGCGGATCTCGATTTTACCGCCACCCAGGGAGACGCCGAGGACTTCCATGGTCCGACCCGACGCGCCAGTCATGGCGATGCGTACCGTATTGGGATGATCCACTTCTTCATCGGACCGGTGGAATTCAATAGCCAGGCCTTGTTCTTCAGCAATGGCAAAAGACGTGCGCAGCCGGACATCATCGGCAGAAAAGCCGAGCAGGCCGGCCACGAGGGCCCGGTCCGTACCGTGCCCTTTATAGGTCTTGGCAAAAGAACCATAGACAGTGATGACGGCCTTTTTCGGTTCATCTTTCAGGATTTCCCGGGCCATGAGGCCAATCCGGGCGGCGCCTGCCGTGTGGGAACTGGACGGCCCGATCATGACGGGACCGACCACATCAAAAACTCCCATGAGAAAACCTCCTTATAGTTTGATTTCTTTTTGCAGATGTAAGCTATAAATGTATGTTTCTTCAACGGGCCGATGCGTAATCTGTTCGACAGCCCGCTTGTACAATGCCAGCTGGACAGCATAGCGGCTGCGGAAAGCCTCTGCCGTTTCCAGCCGGTCCGACTTATAATCGACGAGAATCCAGGCATCATCTTCGCGGAAGAGGCAGTCGATGACCCCTTGGATCAAAATCTGTTCGCCTGCTTCTGTCTCAGGCAGGGGCTCACCGCCGGATAAAAGGACGGTGAAAGGATATTCCCGATGCAGTTCCGGCGATACAGCCATGCGACGTCCCAGATCAGACTGGCAGAAAGCCACCAGGACCGGCACATAGACCAGTTTCGCCTCGTCCCGGCTCAACAGGCCCTGGCGGACAAAGGCATCGATTTCACGGCGTAAGGTCCCCGTCGTCTGGTCCGCTGCCGGCGTGATATACTGCAAAGCCTTGTGCAGGGCCGTCCCGCGCTGGGCCCCGCTGACAGCTGCTTCGTCCCCGGCCAGCCAGGGCGGCAGGGCGGCAAAGGTATCCTCCTCACCGGGCGCCGGAACGATGACGGCCGCTGCCGGGACAGACAAGTCCGCTTCGTCCTGCAGTTCATCGCTGTGCAATTCCTGATATCTCCGCTTGACTTCAGATACGGAAAATTTAGCCGCTGTCCGAACGGCCTGGGGATAGGCATACTGCCAGGATAACTGTTCGTCCAGCCAGTCCGGGACGGGGGTCCCGGTTGCATCGCCGCGCCGCAGGGCGCCTAGCCGCGGTTCGCTATCACAGGCGCTTTCTTCGGCAGCCGCTGCCGGGACGGCCCTGGCGATGCGCACCTGCCAGATATCATCCTGCCAGGCTGCGCCGGGACGGGCATAATCCGCATCGGCCTTGACCCCGAAGGGAGCCAGGGCGGCCGGCATGACCCAGTCGAAATACGATTTGGCCTGAACCGGATCGAGACGGCTCGTCCAGCGCTGCCAATCGCGGTCGATATGGCTGCTGTGGCCCGTCAGGATGAGCTGGTCCCTGGCGCGTGTCATGGCGACATAGAGGATGCGTTCTTCTTCGGCAGTCCCTTCCCAGCGCAGCTGGGCAGCAATGCCGCTCCAGATGAGCGTCGGATAGGACATGCGCCATTCCGGGTCATACTGCTTGAGGCCGATGCCCAAACGGTTGTGAAAGAGTATCTGGTCCTGCGTGTCGCGGCGGTTGAAAGCTTTTCCCAAATCGGCGACGAAGACGACCGGGAACTCCAGGCCCTTGCTCTTATGGATACTCATGATGCGCACGACGTCTTCCTTTTCACTGACGACTTTGGCCGGCGCCAGGTCGAGGCCGTCTTCTTTCATCTTATCCATGAGCTGCAGATAACGGAAGAGGCCGCGGAATCCAGCTTCTTCATACTGCCGGGCCCGGTCGTACAGGGCTTTCAGATTGGCCTGGCGCACATCGCCGCCGGGCATGGCCCCGACGAAATCGACATAGGCCGTATCATCATACAGGCGCTGCAAGAGTTCGGCCACGCCGTGGCGGCGGCTGTACGTGCGCCACGAATCAAAGGAGGCCATGAACTGCTGCAGGTCTTCTTTTTCATCTCCCCCATCGGGCAGGGCCTCCACAAAGGCAGGCAAGTTCTGCCACAGCGTCCCGTCACCGGCCAAGCGGACGCCGGCCAGGGCCGTCTCATCCAGGCCGACCAAAGGCGACCGCAGGACGGCCGCCATGGCCAGGTCCTGTTCGGGGTTATCGATGCAGCGCAGGAGGGCCAGCATGACCTGGACTTCGACGGCAGCAAAATAACCGCCGCTCTGTTCGGCATACGACGGGATGCCCCCTTCCTGCAGGGCCTGGATGAGGACATCGGCCTTGCCGGCCATGGAGCGCAGGAGGACGACGATATGGCGATAAGACAAGGGTTCCAGTGTGCCGTCCTTGCGGGCTGCCATGCGGCCGCTGGCCAGGAGCTCACCAATGCGGCCGGCAATGAAACGACATTCTTTTTCAAAGGCCGTACTGCCGTCGTCGTCTTCATCGTCGCTCGGCGTCGGCACGATGTCGACCTCGACGGGACCACCGATCCAGCGTTCATCGTCCGGCGCCTGCCGGCCGGCGTAGAGCTTTTCCCGTTCGCCATAATCCATGCCTGCCGCTTCTGCCGTCATAGCCCGCGAAAAGACAGCGTTCACGGCGTCGAGGATGACCGGGACGCTGCGGAAGTTCCGCCCCAGGTCGATGCAGCGCTGCAAAGCTTTTTCATCACGGCTGAAGGACTGGTATTTATCCAGGAACAGCGTCGGGTCGGCCAGGCGGAAACGATAGATGCTCTGCTTGATATCGCCGACCATGAAGCGGTTGTCCTCACTGGAAACGAGGCGGGTAATGAGTTCCTGGACGCCGTTCGTATCCTGGTATTCATCGATGAAGACTTCTTCGTACTGGCTGCGCAGTTCCTCGGCTGCCGCCGACGGCACAGGATGTTCCGGCGACGCGTCGGGGGCGAGGAGGATCTGCAGGCAGAAATGTTCCAAATCGCTGAAATCGATCCAGCCCTTTTCCTTCTTCGCCGCCGCATAGGCTTTGGCAAAATCCAGGGTCAGTGTCACCAGGCCGTCCATAACGGGTTTCATAGCCCGCATGCCGTCGAGCCATTCTTCCGGCGTCGCCGAGAAATAGACGGGCTGCAAAGTCTTAGTCACGTCCTTTTTGACATCGTCGCGCACTTTCTTGCATCGTTCCCAGACGGCTTTATCGTCATCAGATAATTTCCGCAGTGCCTTCAGGCGCGGAAAATCGATGGCCCGGACAAAGCGGCTCAAGTCATTCCAGGACTGGGCCTGCGCTGCCTGCCGGAGAGCTGCCTGTTCGGCGATGAAAGTGTCACAGGCCGGCGCAAAGGCCTCGCGCTGGCGCAGATGATAGAGAACGCCTTCATAGAGACGGGCATCTTCTTCGAGGATACGACGGACGGCGTCCTTGATGGGACCGGCCCAGACCATGTCGTCAATCGCGGCGTCAGACGCCACGTCATAGGCCCGGGCCGCCTCTTTCAGCCAATGTTCCGGCCAGGCCAGGCTGCGGGCATAGGTATACATGCGGCTCACCGTATCCATGAGGACGTCGTCACCGCGGTCGCTGCCGAACATATCGGCCAGCGGATAGAGGACAGCTGCCTTTTCATCGTCTTCATAATAAGATAAGAAAACGTCTTCCAGGACTTGGCGCCGCAAGAGATTCAATTCTTCTTCGCCGGCAATGGAAAAGGCCGGATCCAGGTCGATAGTATAAAAATACTTGCGGATGACATGTTGACAAAAAGCATGGAGCGTCGAGATCTGGGCCGATGGCAATAAGGCCAGCTGCCGTTCGACACGGGGATCTTTCGTCTCCGACAAGGCTTTCATCAAGGCCGTCCCGATACGGTCGCGCATTTCAGCAGCGGCAGCCTTGGTAAAGGTGACGACCAGTAATTCCGTAATATCAATGGGATATTCCTTGTCCAGGAGGCGGCGGATGATACGTTCCACCAGGACAGCCGTCTTCCCGGAACCGGCTGCCGCCGACAGGAGCAGCGTCTGCCCCCGGCTGTCAATAGCTGCCTGCTGCTCATTTGTCCAGGCCATGTTCGTCATCTCCTTCATCAAATATCTTTTTGATCATCTCGTCTTTGTCTTCCCTGCCTGCCGCATCATAGGTGTTGCCGGCAACGGCGGCGTCGAACCGGCAGACCGGTCGGTACGGGCAATAGCTGCACGGCGCCTGCTGGCCCATGAGGATGGGATGGATGGAAATATCGCCGTCGCCGATATGGCCGGCAATATCGCGTATCTGTCGGGCCGCCCAATCGAGCAGGTGGCTCCAGCCCGCTTCATTATAGAGCGTATGGGACGAATCGCTCAGGGTACCGTCTTTTTTCAGCCGCAAGTTGAGAAAATCGGAAAAGCCCTGCATCGACGTGTCCAGCTGCTGCATGACCTGGCCGTCATCGAGGTAGAAACCGGTCAGTTTCCCTTTGGCATCGTAGAGTTTCTTCTTGTCTTCCTCACTGACGCGGTATTCCAGGGACACCTTATCATTGCGGACGTAACAGTATAAGACAGCGGCCGGGATGGCATCGCCGCCAATATTCAGCAGAGCTACGAACATGTACGTCAGAAGCTGTAGTTCCAGCCCCGTGAAAATCTGGCTGATGTCGAGCTGTTTGCGGCCGGACTTATAGTCGATGATGACGACGTATTTATGGTCCCCCTGGTGCAGCGTATCGATGCGGTCGATCTGGCCGGTGACGACGACGTGCAGACCGTTCTTCAAAGTGAAGCGCAGGGCTTCCCAAGGACTTCCCGGACGGCCGAAGGATTTTTCCAGGCCTTCCATATGGAAATCGGAAACGGCACTAAAAGCACTGAGGCGGCGCACGGTCCGGGTCAGGGTCTGGATGAGCCGTTCCTTGATCTGGGCAAAATAGGCATTGGACATAAGGATATCATGCTGGACCTGTGGCGCCAGTTCATCCGTCGCCTGGCGGCAGATGGCCGGGACGTCTGCGTCAGGGATATCATGCCACTGCTTCTTTTCCCGCAGCAGCCGTTCGCCGATGATGCGCAGGGCTCCATGGACCAGCATGCCCAGGTCCGGCGCAGCGAACTGATAGCGCGGCCGTTCTTCCAGACCGAGACCATAGCGGGAAAAATAAGCAAAGGGACAGCTGCGGTACTGCTCGAACTTGGTGACCGACCCGCGCAGCGTCCCGTCCGGTGCAAAGAGGCGGCGCACCAGCATCTCCGGCAGGGTGACGGGCAGGTTCGTATGGAACAGGCCCTGTACGGCACGGACAGCCTGATGGCGCCAGCCATGCTGCCAGGCCCAGTCATAAAGGGCCCACCAGATGTCCCCGACGGTTTCACCCGCCGCAGCTGGCCGCAAATGGCCGGGAAGATAATCGAGGGCTGCCGGCAAAGCCAACAGATAATCCGCTTCCCGTCCGGCCGGTACCTTGGCCTCTTGGCGGATGATATCGGCTACATAGCCTTTATCCCGGAGCTGATGGATCCACGACGCTTTTTCCATGGCACTGCCGTCGTCGTCAGCGACAACGTAGGATATGATGAACCGTTCTGCAGCCCGGGTAGCCCCTAAATAGAACAAGAAGCGTTCCTGGAAAGAGCGGAAGCGGCTCCCCGGCCCGAGGACGATGCCCAGGTCTGCCAGGCGGTGGCGTTCTTTATCGCTGAACAGCCCTTCTTCCTGGCTATGCTGTGGAAAGACGCCATCATTGACGCCGCAGAGAAAGACAACCTTGGCCTGCATCGTATAGCCTCGTTCGACGGCTGTCAGGGTGACATGGTCCAATGTCGGCGGGATGAGGCTGAACTTCAAATTGGCCAGGCCATCTTCGACAATCTGGGCAAATTCATCGAGGTCCGTTTCATCGTCGCCGCAGAGATTGACGATTTCATTGAGAAAAGTCACGATACGCTTCCAGACCTGTTCATGCTCCTTGCCTTCTTCGGCAAGGCCCGACGCTTCATCTTCTTGCTGCCACTGGCGCAGCACCGCCGGTATACCCAGCCGGCACAACCATTGATACAACAAGGTACACCAATCGCGCAGACTATGTTCCTCCTGGGCTTCTTCCCAACAGGGAAAGAGGATATCCCGTACGCGCTGGCGGATTTCATTCATGCGCTGGAGGTGCGCTTCTTCCCGTTCGTCGATGATCTGCGGCTGTTCCTGGCGGCGGCCATAAGTCCATTCCCGGCCACTCAGCCAATGACGGCCCTGGATACCGTAAGCGAGGCAATAGTTTTCCAAATCATCGACGTCATGGCGGCTAACGGGAAAGAGGTCCGTCTTGAGCAGGCGGAAGAGCGACTCATGGGACCAGCGGCTGCGGAAGACGCCGAACAGGGCGGAAATGGCCTCAGCAGCGGGGTGGCTGGTCATGGGCCGACGGTAATCGCTGAAGCAGGGGATCCCATAGCGCCGGAAAATGCGTTCGACCCGGTCGTGATACAAGTCGCTCGTCCGGGCCAGGACGAGGAAGTCGCGATAGCGGTAGCCTTGATGGCAGAGAGCTGCGATTTTACGGGCAACGCTGTCGATTTCGCCATCCCTGTCGGGACATTCCCAGATTTCCAGGGCCGATACGGGCTGGTCCAAGCTGGCTGGGACGGTCTGGAAAAAGGCGTCGCGAAACGCCGTCAGCGGACCGGCCGGTCTTTTTTCGACGACAGCCGTTTCCATATGGGGGAAGAGGTTCTTTATATCGCGATAGACTTCGTAGGCCCGGTGGAACAAGGCCGTTTCCCGCCGCTGCTGTGCCAGATGCGCTTCATCGATGGTCAGGGTAATCGTCACCTGTGAGGCTGCGCGCTCTATCTGACGCAGGATTTCCATCTGCTGCGGCGTAAACCACTGGAAGCCATCGACCCAGACATGGGCGCCCTGGAGGAAGGAATAATGCCCAATTTCCCGGGCCAGCAGGGTCATCGTATCATCAGCCGAGCCGAAGTGGTCTGCCAGAAAGGCCTGATACGCTTCATAGAGCCGGGAAATATCTTCCAGCTTGTGCGACAGCGTCGGGCTGGGAACGGCTTCAGCCGCCTGGCGCAGCGCTTCCGGCGTAACACAGAAAGACCGGCATTCCCATAAGAAACGGCCTGCCGTATCGGCAAAATTCGGCTGCCTGGCCGCCGTCTGCAAGACGGAAAACTCCTTTTCCCCTTTGTGCAGCAGGCGCTGCAAAATAATCTTGCGGGCCAACTCCGACAGCGACGCGTGTTCCAGGCCCCGTTCCTGAAAAACTTTATAAGCCAGCCGGGAAAAACCGACGACCTGCGTCCCTAAAAAGCCCTGTCCATCAGAACTTTCGGCCAGATGCCGTTCGGCACCATATGTCGCTTGGTCCGGGACAAGGAGCAGGGCCTTGCCGCCGGCAGCGGCACAGGCCTGTATCTCCCGATAACACTGCGTCGACTTGCCGCTTCCCGCCTTGCCCAATAATACTGTAACGGCCATGAACGTACCTCCTTACATAAAAAATCAATTATCTTTATTATACCCGATTTCCACTGGAAAAGAACAGTAAAAAAATGAGCTGTCACATCGCGACAGCTCATTTTTAGTTGTTAGTGGCTAGCAGTTAGTGGTTAGCAGATGGCTTTACATTTAAAGACCTTCTCTAAAAACTACAAACTAAAATTAAAAGAATCACGCATGACAGCCAATGCCTCACGCGGCAAAAATCAATGGAAGATGGCGCAGGCCGTCTTGAGGAAGGGCAGGCGCTTGCTCAGGCCCGTCCGCGACCGCTGGATCCATTTGAGGTCATACGGTTCAAAGACGACGTTCCGGTAGGCTTCGATGTCCAAGGGCGTCCCGTCCCAGTCGGAATGGATGGCGCCGGTCTGTTTGATGAGGATATCATAGAGGATATCGTATTCCTTATCGTCCCGTTCATCCCGTTCGATGACCGTACTGTAAGGCAGGGTCTTATGATAGGTCAGTTCCATGCCTTTGTAATCGAAATGGAAACCGCAGCGCATACGGCAGCCATCGAGGCCCGTGTAGTCTGCGATTTTCTTCAAATCATGAAGGATATGGTCATGACCTTCTTCATATAAATTGTCCGGCGTCGTTTCGGTATAATCGAAGCGGAACTGAATCGATGCCCCGTCGATTTTGCGGAACCGTTCCAGATACGGTTTGAGCTGGTCTGCCGGATATTTTTTGTACAACACGCAGTTGATGCGGAACGGAACAGCCAAGCGGCTCAGGAGACCATCATTCGATTCCTGTACATAGTGCTGCATATGGCGCGATACGTTGATGCAGGTAATCTTATGACGGTTGCGTTCCGTAAAAGCGACGATGTCGTCTTCTGACTGATTCTCAAAGACAGGCAGCGTCGTATTGATATATACCTTATGTGTCACAGGAATGCAGTCCAGCATGCGCTGCAGCGATTCCATATTAGCAAAAGGTTCGCCGCCAGTGAATACGAAATCACAGAACGGCGTAATGCTGTCCATCAGGCGGATGCTCTGGCAAATAGCTTCTTCCGAAAAGCCCGTCATATCTTCATATTCCGCCTTGTTGATGCAGAACGGGCAATGGTTGTGACAATTATAGGGCACGAAAATCGTGACGGTAGCGCCGCCGTTTCGTGTCTTATACGGGTGGACCACACGCGGTACAGTCGTTGCGGCCATGCTGATTGTTGTTTTCATTCTTCTTTCGCCTCGAATCGTGGATAAGATCCCAAGCTGTTCCCACACTGCTGAAAAGGTGAAAAGGAAAGTATTTTTTCATCTTACAGCAGACAATCTTGTGACCCGAATGTAGTATCCACGGTTATTGTACCATAAAAGTCCATTTCTGCAAATGCATATCTCACATTCCCATTTTGCATAATTTTTATACCAAACAATTCTTCATAAACATTATTTTATTTTTCTAAAGAAATCATTACGTTTTCTTTCAATCTAAAGCCCGGCTAATGTCGGCTGCCGTCTTTTTGACAGCGTTGATGGCCAGGTCCCGTTCTTCCGCAGCCAGCCGTTCTGCCGGACCGGATATACTGATAGCCGCCGTAATGATTCCATGATGGAAGATGGGCGCTGCAATGCAGGCCATGCCCAGTTCGACTTCTTCCCGTTCCACGGCGTAGCCCCGGCAGCGGATTTTTTCCAGTTCCTGGAGCAGGTCACTCCAGTCGGTTACGGTATATTCCGTGAACTTCTGCAAGGTACAGCCCGTATAGGTGTGCAGGTATTCCGGCGAAAAAGCCAGGAGGCACTTGCCCGATGCCGAACAATAAGCCGGACGGACGGCACCGATAGGTGGCGCCGTGTCGATGGTCCTGGGCGACTTGATCTTTTCTAAAATAATGTGCTGCGGATAAGAAGCTCCGTTATGGGCAAAGGTCGTAATATGGACCCCCTCGTTGCACTGCAGGGACAAAGCCTTGGCGTAGGGATAAGCGACTTTAGGGAAGGTATCCTTTTCCCGGAACAGCATCCCCAGGGCATAGACCTGGAGCCCCAGCCAGTATTTCCCTGTTTCACTATCTTTCTGCACGAAACCACGCTGTTCCAGCGTATCCATCGTGCGGCTGACGGTACTCTTATGAAGGTCCATCAGCTTGCTGATGCGTGTCACGCTGAGTGGCCTTTCTTCCTTTAAAAAAAGCTGCAAAACAGCCAGGGCCCGGTCAATCGATTCAATCATCTTCGTTCCCCCGATCCGGCATCGTCACGACGCCAAAGATAATATATTTCATTATATGGAATACAGGCGTAATGTCAAGAGGGAAACGCCAGGCCCCATCCGGAGAGCCTAGTGGCTGACTGCTTTGCCGTCTTCCTGGGATGTCTGGTGATGGTCATACAGGCACTGCGACAGCTTGCGGATCAAAGCTTCACATTCCAGATTGCCGCGCCAGCTCTTGGGAATAGCCTGGACCCCATCCTGGGTCCCCATGATATTGCCGCAGATGGCACCGCACGTATCGCTGTCGCCATCCTGGTTGCAGGCCATGAGGACGGCGTCTTTCAGATGGCCTGTCTTGAGGACGCAGTATACAGCCAGGGACAGGGCTTCATCGGCCTTCTTGCCCAGGCCCAGCTTCTTCATGGAGCGCACCGGGTTACGGTCGGTGACGGCTTCGTCGACAGCCCGCAGGATAGTCTTCATGAGCGGCGTCCCTTCCGGATCAGCCTGTAAGATACGCAGGGCCCCTCCCAGGGCAGCACTGATATCCTTGCCATCTGCCAGGGCTGCAATCATGGCACTCAGCGTCGCTGTCGATAAATAGGCTTCCGGACTGCCGTGGGTCAGGCTGGCTGCCTGGCAGCCGACGGCAAAGGCCTGTTCCGGGTCACCGGCATAAAACAGGCCGATAGGCGCAGCCCGCATGACCGTACTGCTGCCGCCACTGTGGTTCATCGGTTCCTGTCGGGTCAATTTCTTTCCCGACGCCAGCGACGTCAGGCAGGTCTTGCCCGGAGAACGACGGGCAAAGAGCGCTTCTTCTCCCATGATATCATAATCGAAATCGACTTCATGAGGCTGGCGCTTCATCCATTTTTCCTGTTCCGGATGGATGATGCGTTCGGTCTGTGTATAATACCAGCGCATATACGCCCGGTACAGGCCATCAGAAGGTTCTAATCCATCGTGGTCGGCCCAGAGCATGCCATCCGCCGTAAACAAAGCCAGCTGTGTGTCGTCTGAAATAAGGCTCTTGTTGCCATTTTTAGCTGATTTTAAAATAGTACGCAATCCATAAGGACCGTATTTCTTATGAATCGTCTTCAAATCATCGAACTCAATGACAAACCCTAACGCATCGCCTACGGCGCCACCAAACATGCACCCCATAAACCGGTCTAGTCCATCCATATAGCATCCTCCTATCCTCGTCTGTAAGCCGAGTCTTTTTTCTCAAAAAACTTTACAATTTCGTTCAAGTAGTATATAATAAAAAGCTTATACATTCATTATACAGGTTATGATAGGAATTTGCAAATACAAAAAACGGACTTGTCGCATAGGCGACAAATCCGTTTAAGTTGTTAAGGGCTAGCCACTAGCCACTAGCCACTAGCCACTAGCCACTAGCCACTAACATTTTAACTCATTTCCCCGCTGCGAGGAGGTCTGTCCTTCCTTCTACGCGGTCTAGGGCTTTCTTTACGATGGCGGCCAGGCCTTGCATCTTGATTTCCGGGATGGAGCAGACGCCGAGGCGGACGCCCTGGGCCAGGGGACCGGCAAAGACCAGGTCTTCTTCCAGGGCCTGACAGACGGCGGCCGATTTCTGTGTCGGAATGGAAATGAAGAAGCCGCCTTTATAGGGTACATACGGCAGGCCGCAGCGGTCGGCTTCATACGTGAAGATGTCGGCACGGCGGCGCAGGCTCTTGGCAAAGGCCATGCGTTCCAATTCGAGCTGGGCCATGAGGTCGCGGTCGCTGCGGATTTTGGTCAGGAGCGTCATGGCAGCGCGGTTGATGTTCGACCAGGCCGTGCGGGCCGAATATTTACCCAAATTGGCGAATTCTTCAATGACGGCTTGGCTCGACGACAAGCCGACGAGAGCGCCGGCGCGCTGGCCGTACATGGTATAACCTTTGGACATGCTGAAAGCGAACATGGTAAAGATATGTTCCGGCAGGCCGGCGAACTGGGTCATGAACGAGCGGACGCGGTTCTTTTCTCCGGCATAGGCGATATAGGCGATATCGACGAGGATGCTGATGCGTTTGCCCGTCTTTTCATGGAGACGGCAGACTTCGAGGACATCGGCCCATTCTGCATCAGACAGGGCAAAGCCCGTCGGGTTGTTGGCCGGCGTGTTGAGGATGATGAGCAGCGAATCCTGCTGGCGCAGGATGTTAGAAACAGCCGCCGAAAAAGCAGCCGTATTGAAATGGCCCTGGTCATCCATCATCGAGAACGTATGCAGGTCGCGGCCGATTTCCTGACAAAGGCAGTCATAAATATTCCAGCGCCAGTCCGTCGTCAGTACGGCTTCGCCGACTTCCGAGTAATTGGCAATGGCGATATGGATGGCACCGGTACCGCCTGATGTAGCTACGGCATCGACATAGCCATCAGGACGACAGCCTTCAAAGGTTTCATCGATGACAGCCTTGCGATAGCCTTCCAGGCCCAGCGGCGGTGCATAAGTGATGAAATCGCTCATCGGCAAAGAACGGTATAATTGTTCAACGACAGGCAGGCAAGCCAGTTTTTCATCGTCGCCGGCATAACAGCCGACGGTCGCATTGACAACCTTATCCACCCCGTACTGCGCTGCCGCTTCCCGGGCTGCCGCTCCTGCGGCGAATACCACGTCACGTAATGTCTTACCTTCTCTGCTTGCTGCTGCCATAATCGTCATCGTAAAAACCCCTCTCTGCACAATAGTTTTCGTTGCGTGGACACTTGTTCTCTCCAAATGTCCTGACGTCCTACATTATAGCACTGCGAAAAGAGTTTTTACATAGCGAAAAGTCTAAAATACTGTATACATAGCAAGTATCTTGTATACAATATTCATTAATGGCTGTCTTGCCCGTGCCTGTCTCCGGCATCGACGTGGAACGTCGCCTGTTTGATGCCCTTCATGGCCAGGAGCTGGCTGACGATTTCCGTTTCATCCATATAATGGGCTGCCGTCAGTTCCAGGTCGATGTCGGCCAGGGGTGCATCATCGTCATTATGGGAATGGAACGTCTTGATATGCATATGATGGTCATGGATAAAGGTCGATAGTTTCCGGGCCTGGCCGATATTGTTTTTCATGACCAGGTGCATGGCGTAGCGCTTGCGGAAGCGCCCTTCCAGCCGGGCATCGAGGCGGACGAAAACAGTCAGGACCAGTAAAATCAGGGCCGTCACCACACAAGCCACGACGAGATAGCCAGCACCGACGACGAGGCCGATAGCCGATACGGCCCATAAGCCGGCAGCCGTCGTCAGCCCGCGGACGCTGCGGTCCTTTTGATTGGCCAGGATGGTACCGGCACCGATGAAGCCGACACCGGATACGACTTGAGCCGCGATCCGTTCCGGGTCGGAGTTATTATAGCCAAAGGTAAAGTAATAATCCATGGCAATATTGATAGATATAATCATGCACAGGCAGGAGCCCACACAGACCAGGGTATGCGTCCGGAGGCCTGCCGACTTGCTCTGGGCCTGCCGTTCATAGCCGATGAGTCCGCCCAGGATGAGGGCCATAATCAGGCGGATGATGCAGTCTTCCGTAGAAATCATAGGGATTCACTTCTTTCAAAATAATTTTTACATCCGTTAAGAAAACGTTATAATGGTATTATAGTATATAGATGCAGATGAGAACAAGCAAAACGTTCTCCCCGCATCGAAGAAAGAAGGTCATGATCATGAACCGCTTCATTTGCTTTGATAATCTGCGCAGTGCTGCCGTCATATTGACGCTGGCCGCTTTATTGCTTCAATCCTGGACAGCCTTCTACGACGAGAGCGCTGTCGTCGCCATTTCCATCGTCTTCTTCATCAGCGCCTACTTCGGGGCTTCGGCTCTGCGCATCCGCACGATATCTTTCTTTCTGAAAGATAAATGGAAACGCCTGGGCTGGCCGGGCATCGTCCTGTTGCTCCTGGGCATCGAAGAACAGATAGTAACGGCCAGCCTGCCGGTCACGTCGTGGGTCCTGCTCTGGCTCTTCCTGCTCTTCGCCGGCCTGTCCCTGGTCAAGCATGTCAACCATAAGGTCTTGCAGCACCGCATCGCCTCGAAGCCAACCGTTTCTTTCCTGCTGGCCTTCATCGTCTTGCTGGCAGCCGTCCTCTTCCTCTGTCAGGCTTTTCTGCCCCAGTCTCTGTCCATCCCCTATATCGCCCGTATCCGTCCGGACTGGCTGGTCCTGTCGCTCTTTGCCTTTATCTTAGGGGTCTACGCCTTCCGTCATCGCTGGTTCACGCCGTCGGGCTACCAGCCCCGGAGCAGCAGCCTCTTCGGCTTTGCCATCATGGTCGGCGTTTATGCCGCCTGGATGCCCGGCAAGGGAGTCTCTGTCCTGACAGCGCTGACACCGGCTTTACTGCTCGTCGCCACCGTCCTGGGCCTGACGGCCTGGTTCCATCAGCAGTTTGACAAGCATTCGGGCTGGTCCCACACGCTGCACCGCATTTCCTACGGCCTGTTCTTCGTCAGCGAACCGATCATCATCCATTCGATGTGGTTCTTACAGCCCCTGGCCGTCGCCGTATGGCTCAAAATCGTCATCACGGCCCTCGTCCTGGCCATCTACGGCTATCTGCTCTGCCGCTACGCCCTGCTCCACATCCCATGCTTTAAAAGCAAAGGATAATAGTTGGCGGACACTAGCCCTGGCAGGCCATCTGTGCTATGATAGATAGCAAGTTTGTTTCTTTACATTATGGATAAGGAGTGTGCCTACTTGGATACATTATTACAACTCATGGAATCGTATGGCTACATCGCTATGTTCGTGGCTATGGTATTGGAAAATGCCAATATCCCTATCCCCAGCGAAGTCGTACTCGGATTTGCGGGCTTCCTCATTTCCCAGCAGATTTTTTCATTCTGGACGACCTTTGCCGTAGCCTGTATCGCCGGCCTCGTCGGCTCGGTCATCAGTTACTGGCTCGGCTCCTATGGCGGCCGGCCGCTCCTGTTAAAGTATGGCAAATACATCTTCTTCAACGAACGCAAATTCCGCATGGCTGAAAACTTATTCAATAAGTACGGCGGCATTGCCGTCATCATCTGCCGCTGCCTGCCCGGTGTCCGCACGTTCATTTCCTTCCCGGCCGGCGTCGCCCGCTACCCCTTCTGGAAATTCGTCATCTTCACCATCATCGGCACCATCCCCTGGACGCTGCTCCTCGTATGGGCCGGTTCTCTCCTGGGCAGCCATTGGCGCGACCTCATCCAGTACAACCACATCTTCCTCATGGCCGTCATCGCCGTCTGTGTCGTCGCCGCCATCGTATTCGTCTGGCATAGACGCCGCCGGAGAAATGCAGCATGAAACAATGGTTCTTAAAAAATCGCTACGGTCTGACCGTCGCCTTAGTGGCAGCAATGATCTTGCTGCCATTTTTAGGTGCTGCACCGCTCATGGACCCGGACGAACCGGTCTATGGCGAAACGGCGCGGGAAATGCTCCTGGCCGGGGACTGGCTGTCACCGCGCATCTTCGGCCAGTTCTGGTACGATAAACCGCCGCTCTTCTACTGGCTGGAAATGCTGTCATACAGCTTTTTCGGCGTCTCCGATATCGCATCCCGCCTGCCCAGCGTCATCATGGCCATGGCGACGACACTATTCGTCTACATCCAGGGGAAAGAGCTCTTCAATAAGCCCATCGCTTTCCTGTCGGCCCTGTTCCTGGTGACCAGCGCCGGCTTCATGTATATCGGTAAAGCCGCTGTCACCGATATGACGCTCATGTTCACCCTGACGGTGGCCATGGTTTCTTTTTACCGTAAAAAGTATTATATAGCCTACATTTTCTGCGGCCTGTCGCTCTTGGCCAAAGGCCCCGTCGGCTATGCCTTCCCGGCACTCATCATGCTCATCTATCTGGCCTGGACGCGGCAGTGGCCGCTCTTGAAACACATGAAGATTCCCCAGGGCATCCTGCTGGCCTTCCTGGTCGGCCTCCCCTGGTATATCCTGATGTATCGGGTCCACGGCGAAGTCTTCCTGGATACCTTCATCGGTTATCACAACATCACCCGCTTCGCGGCACCGGAACATCCGGGACAAAACAGCCTCTTTTTCTTCATCCCCATTCTCTTGGCCGCCATGATGCCCTGGACAGCCGCCCTGTTCCCGACAATCCGGCGGCTGTTCCAAAAGCGGGACCCCTTCCGCGATACTCTCCAGTTCTGCTTCGTCTGGGCAGCCTTCATCTTCGTCTTCTTTTCCCTCTCTAAGACACAACTGGTCACGTATATCGCCCCCATGTTCCCGCCGACGGCATACCTCCTGGGCTGGTACTGGTACCGCTGTTATATCGAACGGAAATTTTCACGGCCTTTGCTGGTATCCTTCTACCTCCTGGGCCTGCTGCTGCTCGCCTGCAATGCCATCCCGCTCCATGAAAACGCAGCCTTTTTCCGGCCTGCCATCGCCTGGAGCTCCGGCCTGCTGGCAGCGGCATTGTTCCTCCCGTCCTGGTGTCTGTGGCACCGCCGCTACCGGCCGGCTTTCGTGACAGGCATCGTGATGATGGTCTGTTTCTCCTGGGCTGCATTCGGCTTCATCATCCCCCAGTTCAAAGGCCACGTCACGTCTTATGAAACGGCCCGGATCCTGCCGGACGTCTATGACGGTCATTCCCTGCTCTACATCGAAAAATTCCTGCGCCCTGGCATCGCCTATTACAGCGGCATGTACGGGACGGAATGGGATCCCGTCAAAGACCCGGACCTGGAAGAATTGCTGGCAGAAAAGGATAAGATTTTCCTGGTCATGTCGAAATCGACTTTCCATAAGCTGGCCAAATCTGAACGCTTGATCGACCGCTTCGGCATCGCCGCCGAAACGCCGACACAAGTCATCCTCATCAATCATCCTTAGGAGGTGTCCCCATGAAACAGCGCACATTCCTGGCCATCATCTTCATGGCAGCTTTCCTTTTCCTGGCCGTCGGCATATCCCAGCTGGCCGTCACGGATCCGGTCGAATCAAACTATGCCCTGACGGCACTGGAAATGGTCCGCAGCGGCGACTGGATTTCCCCGCAGATTTACGGCACGTACTGGTACGATAAACCCATCTTCCTATACTGGCTCCTGAGCCTGTCATATAGCCTCCTGGGGACGACCGACCTGGCAGCCCGCCTGCCATCCGTCCTCTTCGGAGCCGCCTCGTGTACCTTGGCCGCCTGGTTCGCCTTGCGCCAGACCGGGCGCCGCACGACAGCCATCCTCTTTGCCGCTATGACCGTGACGTCCCTGATTTTCTGGTTCATCAGCCGTTCCGTCATTACCGACCAGCCGCTGTATTTCTTTAGCGGCGCCACCCTGCTGTTTGCCTATATCGGCCTGACAGAAGGAAAGAAAGGCTACCTGACAGCCGCTTACGTCATGGCCGCCGGCGCCGTCCTGACCAAAGGCCCGGTCGGCCTGGTCCTGCCCGGTTTCTTCCTGCTGCTCTTCGCCGCTATCCAACGCCGGCCGAAATATATCAAAAGGCTGTTCCCACCAGCCGGTATCGCGCTCTTCATCCTTCTCTGCCTGAGCTGGTACGGCCCCATGTACAGCCGCCATGGCATGGACTTCATCGACGGTCTGCTTGGCTTCAACAACGTCGTTCGGGCCACTGTATCGGAACATCCCGAATACGACGTCTGGTATTATTACCTCGTCCTCGTCCCGGTCAGTCTCCTGCCCTGGACCGGCCCCTGCCTCTACGGCTTGTGGCGGCGGCGCAGCCATCAGGACGAATACGTCTTCATGGCCCTCTGGGCCGTCGGCACGGTCCTGTTCTACAGCCTCATGGCGACGAAATACCCGACGTACGCTTATATCGCCAACTGGCCCCTTTTATATCTGGGTGCCCGCACGATGCAGGACTGGCTCGACGAAGATGCCCGCTATGCCTGGCTGGCAGCCCTTATCCCGGCCTCCCTCTACAGCCTGCTATTCGCCTCTCTGACGGCCTTCACAGATAAAGCGCCTTTTCCCGTCCAGGGCCTGCTGCTATTGACGGTATTCCTGGCCATCATGGCCGTCCTGACCTGGCTGGCCTGGTGGCAGAAAGCCTATCTGGCCCTTCCCTTTTTCCTCATCGCGACGACGGTCATGACCTACCTGATCATAACCTTCCAGGTCCTGGCCCCCTTTTATCAATACCGGTCGGCCCAGGCCCTGACGGCCCTGAACGACGCGGGGCCGGTCTATTTCTTTGAAGAGTACCGCACGTCTTATCCCTATTATACGGGACAGACGGCATACTGGACGGCGCCGGCTGACTACGATGAAAATGCCCGGCTCCAGCGCGATGCCGTATGGGCCAAGAAACACGTCTACCCCACCGCTTCCGAGGACCAGGTATTATCCAGACTGACTCAGCACCAGCCTCTGACCCTCATCGTACCGGAAGGAAAATATAAGGATTATAAAGCCTCGGAATTTTTCAGCCTGACCCGGAACACAGGCCGGATCGGCCCGTACTATATCTTCAAGCCCATCCCTTAAGATAGGAGGATTTTCCATGGAAGAACTCATCGACAAACTCTGCGCCTATCATCAGCCCGGCGTATTCAATCCCTGGTCTGAATATGACGAATCCTGCGATATCAGCCCGGATGCGCCGGCCATCCGCTGTCAGCAGCTGCGCGACTACCTGGCCCCCCGCCTGGACCGGGCCCGTATCGTCCTCATCGCCGAAGCCGCCGGATACCAGGGATGCCGCTTCACGGGTATCCCCATCACCTGTGAACGCATGCTCCTGGATGAACACAAACAGATTCCCTCTGGCGTCATCCTCGGGCACCGCGGCCAGCGCACGAGCCGGCCGGACAGCCCCTTCATGACCAGCCGTCCCCAGCGTGAAAAGGGCATGAACGAGCCGACGGATACCTACGTCTGGGGCGCTATCGTCGACAATGGCCTGGACCCGCACGACGTCTTATTGTGGAATATCTTCCCTTTCCATCCTCACAAGGCCTCGCCGTTTTCCAATCGTACGCCGACGGACGACGAACTGGCAGCAGGCCTCGCCTACGCCAAAGCTCTGCTGGCGCAATGCCGGCCGGATATCCGCCTGGCTGCTATCGGCAGGAAGTCAGCAGAAACCTTGCAGGATGCTGGTTTTTCCGCCATTGCCATGCGCCATCCCGCCAACGGCGGAGCCGGCCTCTTTCGGGAACAGTTCGCACGTTTTTCTCGTTAATTCCTTTAAAAAATCGGAAAAATTCGATTTTTACATTAAAATTATCAGTGTTTTCACAAAAACATTCAGAAAAATCATTGCATCGACTTCACAAATTGTTTATAATCATAGGTACACCACAGTATATACGAGCCTTCTCTCTCATACAGTGACGGCTCGTTTTTGTATACCCAAAGGGGGATTCCGTATGAATAAAGAAATGCGCGACCTGCCGAGCCCGCAGGGCTTGTATGATCCGTCATATGAACACGATGCCTGCGGCATCGGTATCGTTGCCAATATAAAGGGGAAAAAATCGTACGGCATCATCGACGATGCCCTGACGATTTTGGAAAACCTCCGTCACCGCGGTGCCGAAGGGGCTGACGCCAACAGCGGCGACGGCGCCGGCATCCTGGTCCAGATTCCGCACCAGTTCTTCAAGCGCGAATGTGAAGTCCTGGGCTTTTCCCTTCCCGATGAAGGCGAATACGGCGTCGGCATGATTTTTGCCCACCGCTATGAAACGTTCCGTCATAAACAGATGGAAGCCTTTGAAGATATCGTCCGTTCCGAAGGCCTGTCGATTCTCGGCTGGCGTGATGTCCCTGTCGATGAAAGCCTGATCGGCAACATCGCCAAGCAGACGTGTCCCCATTTCCTGCAAGTCTTCATCCGCAAAGACCCGGCCATGAAGACCCAGATGGACTTTGAACGGAAATTATACATCATCCGCAAGCTGGCAGAAAAAGCCATCGTACCGGAAAGCCAGAAAAACGGTACGGACTTCTACATCGCCAGCCTGTCGTCGAAGACCATCGTCTATAAAGGCATGCTGACTTCCATGCAGCTGCGCCACTTCTTCCTCGACCTGTCGGACTTGGATTTCGTCACGTCCATGGCCCTCATCCACTCCCGTTTCAGTACCAATACCTTCCCCAGCTGGGCCCGGGCCCATCCGAACCGCTACATCGTCCACAACGGGGAAATCAATACCATCCAGGGCAACATCAATTGGCTCAATGCCCGTGAAGGCAAGTCGAAATCAGACTTCTTCCCGGATATGGAAAAAGTATTCCCTGTCGTCGATGATACGGGCAGCGACTCGTCTATGTTCGATAACTGCCTGGAATATCTGTACATGACCGGCCATTCCCTGCCCCATGCTATGATGATGATGATTCCGGAACCATGGGAACGGGACCCCCTCATGAGCGATGAAAAGCGCGATTTCTACCGCTATCACAACTTCATGCTCGAACCCTGGGACGGCCCGGCAGCCATCGGCTTCTGCGACGGCACTGTCATCGGCGGCATGCTCGACCGCAATGGTCTGCGTCCGGCCCGTTATTATGTCACCCGCGACGACCGGGTCATCGTCAGCTCCGAAGTCGGCGTCGTCAACATCCCGCCAGAAGACGTCCTCTACAAAGGCCGCCTGGAACCGGGCAAGATGCTCCTCGTCGATACCAAGAAACAGCGCATCATCGACGATGATGAAATCAAACACGAAATCGCCACGGAACACCCGTATAATGAATGGTATAAAGAACACATCGTCAACCTCGACGACCTCATGACGGGCCAGAACATCGCCAACAGCGATGCCATCATCCCGTATGACCTGAAGGAACAGGAAAAAGTCTTTGGCTATACCCAGGAAGACATGGACAAGGTCATCCTGCCCATGGCCCGCGATGCACAGCACGCCATCGACTCCATGGGCGTCGACGTCCCCCTGGCCGTCCTCAACGACAAGCCGCAGCTCCTCTATGATTACTTCAAGGAAAACTTTGCCCAGGTCACCAACCCGGCTATCGATGGCGTCCGCGAAAAGACCGTCATGTCGTCAGCCGTCATGGCCGGCAATGTCGCCAACATCATGGAACCGAATGAAGCATCGACGGCCGCGTTATACCTCAAAGGACCGATTCTGACCAATGAACAGATGTCGGTCATCAAGTCCCTCATGACACCGAAACTGCGGGCGGCTACGCTGTCCATGCTCTATCCGGTCAACAGCGGCGCTGAAGGCATGGAAACGGCCATCGAATCGCTCTGCATCGATGCACTGAAGGCCATCAAGAACGGCGCCAACATCCTCGTCCTGTCCGACCGCGGCGTCAACTCCCGCATGGCCGCCATCCCGGCCCTCCTGGCTTCGGCAGCCCTGCATCACTACCTCATCGACAAGGCCGTCCGCTCCGACGTAGGCCTCATCCTGGAATCCGGGGAACCGCGCGAAGTCCATCATTTCTGCACCCTGATTGGCTACGGCATTACGGCTATCAACCCGTATATCGCCCTGGAATCCATCAAGGAACTCATCGCCAACAAGAAGCTCCAGAAAATCGATTACGAAACGGCCAAACAGAACTACATCGACGCTGCCGTCAAGGGTATCCTGGCCGTCATGTCCAAGATGGGCATCTCGACAGTCCACAGTTACCATGGCGCACAGATTTTTGAAGCCGTCGGCATCAAACAGGACCTGATCGACAAATACTTCTGCAACACGCCGTCCCGCATCGAAGGCTTGGGCATCGCCGAAATCGCCAAGGAAAATGCCCTGCGCCATCAGGAAGCTTACAGCACAGGTGACAAACTGGAACGGGGCGACTTCTATCAGTACCACAAGGGCGGACAACCGCACATCATCGACCCGGAAACGGTCCAGCTCCTGCAAAAAGCCGTCCAGAACGACGACTACGCTACGTATAAGAAATACGCCGAACACGTCAACCGCCAGACGATTTTCCGCCTGCGCGACCTGCTGGACTTTGAATATCCGGCTGGCAGCAGCATCCCCATCGAAGAAGTTGAACCGGTAGACTCTATCGTCAAACGCTTCCGTACCGGTGCCATGAGTTACGGCGCCCTCAGCAAGGAAGCGCACGAATGTGTCGCCACGGCCATGAACCGACTGGGCGGCATGAGTAATACCGGCGAAGGCGGCGAAGATTCGGCCCGCTTCGATACGGAAACGAACGACCGCATCAAACAGGTCGCCTCGGCCCGCTTCGGCGTTACCAGCGATTACCTCATCCATGCCGATGAATTACAGATTAAATGCTCCCAGGGGGCTAAACCGGGCGAAGGCGGCCATCTGCCAGGCAATAAAGTCTATCCGGATATCGCCAAGACCCGTCATGCCACGACTGGCGTCGCCCTCATCTCGCCTCCGCCGCATCACGATATTTACTCCATCGAAGACTTGGCCGAACTCATCTTCGACCTCAAGAATGCCAACCGCAAGGCTACCATTGGCGTCAAGCTGACGTCCGGCGCCGGTATCGGCACCATCGCTGCCGGTGTCGTCAAGGCCAAGGCCGACGATATCGTCATCAGCGGCTATGACGGCGGGACCGGGGCTTCGCCGCGCACGAGCCTTCGTCATGCCGGCCTGCCTTGGGAAATCGGCCTGTCCGAAGTCCAGCAGACGCTGCTCCTAAACCGCCTGCGCGACCGCGTCACCCTGGAAGTCGACGGCAAACTGCTCACCGGCCGCGACGTCGCCATCGCCGCCCTGTTCGGCGCTGAAGTCTTCGGTTTCGGCACGGCACCACTCCTGGCTATCGGCTGCCATATGCTGCGTGTCTGCCACCTCAACACCTGCCCGTACGGTGTCTGCACGCAGGATGAAAAACTGCGCAAACGCTTCAAGGGCAAACCGGAATATATCATCAACTTCATGCGCTTCGTCGCACAGGACCTGCGGGAAATCATGGCCCGCCTGGGCTTCCACACCATCGACGAAATGGTCGGCCGCTACGACTGCCTGAAACAGCGGGATCACTTCGGCAACTGGAAAGCCAAGACCGTCAACCTGAAGAACCTCTTGTACCGTCCGTACACAGATGCTTCGGTAGGCCAGCATTTCACGACGCCTCAGAACCATAAGATCAATACGACCCTGGATATGTCCAAGCTGGTCCGCATGTGCCGACCGGCCCTGGAAGAACAGAAACACATCCGGGCCCGCCTGCGCATCAAGAATACGGACCGCGTCACCGGGACCATCCTGGGCAGTGAAATCACCAAGCGCTACGGCGAAAAAGGCCTGGCTGAAGACACCATCATCTTGTCCTTCGTCGGCTCGGCCGGACAGAGTTTCGGCGCCTTCATTCCCCATGGCCTGACATTGACCCTGGAAGGCGACGCCAACGACTATCTGGGTAAAGGCCTGTCCGGCGGCAAGATCATCGTATCGCCGCCGCGGGAATCGGTATTCCCTGCCGAAGATAACATCATCATCGGCAACGTCGCCTTCTATGGCGCCACCAGCGGGGAAGCCTACATCAACGGCACCGCCGGTGAACGTTTCTGTGTCCGCAACAGCGGCATTACCGCCGTCGTCGAAGGCGTCGGCAATCACGGCTGCGAATACATGACCGGCGGCAGGGTCCTCATCCTCGGCCAGACAGGACGTAACTTTGCAGCCGGCATGTCCGGCGGTATCGCCTACGTCTACGACCTGGACCCGAATAAATGCAATACGGATCTGGTCAAACTGGAACCGCTCACCGACGACGATGAAAAAGCTACCGTCAAAGGCATGTTGGAAAAACACGTCAAATACACGGATAGCAACTTAGGGCACATTCTCTTAGAAAACTGGGACGACACCGTCACCCATCTGACCAAAGTCATCCCCGAAGCCTATGAAGAAATGGTCGCCCTCATCGCCCAGGCTGAAGCCGAAGGCCACACCGACCAGGAAGCACACATGATTGCTTTTGAAAAGAAACACGGAAAGAACGGGAAGAAATAAAAAAAAGGCGCTGTCGCGATGCGACAGCGCCTTTTTAGTGGTTAGCAGCCAGTGGCTAGGGGTTAGCGGAGGGTTTTAAATTTAAAGCCATCGTTTCAAACATCCTACATCAAACCTCAAACATTAAAGAGAAAGAGGCCTCGCATGATGGCAAAAAACTTCGTGGGACATTCCCTTTTAAGTTGTTCGTGATAAAGTGCAGGAGTGCAAAAGCCTTCCATACTAGGGGAACTGACCGCCAACGGCGGTCTGAGAGGTTCTTCTGAAAAGGTTGGCATCGGCCGCCTGACCCCTTGTTCTCATTGTACAAAGTGAGTATATTTTGCTACAATGAGAATAAAGGAGGTGGGACCGATGAGTCAATTTGATAAGGCAGTCGATGATGCGTTAGTAGGAAATGATAGACTAAGATATGATAAAGCGGCGAAAGGTGTATTGTCAGAAAAGAAAATCCTGGCTTATATCTTAAAACGGACTATACCAGAATTTGCATCGGCCAGCCTCAATGATATCGCTGACCGATACATAGAAGGTAACCCATTGGTGAGCGTAGTACCGGTATATAAAGATAAAACAAATGCTGTGCGTCACTATTTAGAAAAGCAGGATAATCCGAATATCCATGGGATGCAGAACGAGGATAACAGTATTACAGAAGGCAGTGTAACTTTTGATATCTTGTTCCATGCAAAAGCTCCTGGCACAGATGACTTAATCACGTTGATTATAAATGTAGAAGCCCAGAAATCATTATTGCCTAAGAACAAGAAAGGCGAAGTTTATCCTCTGATGAAACGGGCTGTATACTACATCAGCCGACTTATTTCCTCCCAAAAGGAAACAGAATTCACAGGTAGTGATTATGGTAAGATTAAGAAAGTTTATTCTATCTGGATTTGCATGGAAAGTCCACATGGGAAAAATGCTATCAATCGGTATCAGTTAAGAGAACAGCATCTGCTGCACCGCTATAAAGAACCCATGGTAAATTATGATCTCATGGGTATTGTCTTCGTATATCTGGGAAATAACAGGACAAGAGACCGGCTGATGCACCTGTTATATTTATTGTTTGTCAAGAAGATGAAATCAGAAGACCTGCTGACAGCCTTACATGATGAATATGACATTGATTTGACGGCTAAAGGGAAGGAGGATGTAACCACTATGTGCAACTTAGGTGAAGGACTCTATGAAAGAGCCATGGAAAAAGGCATGGAAAAGGGCATGGAAAAGGGCATGGAAAAGGGCATAGAAAGAGGCATTGAACAAGAAAAACGAAACTCTGAAAGGAAAGAGCGGGAAGCAGCGCTCGAAATGATTAAAGATGGATTGTCCTTTGAGCAAATTGCCCGGTACATGAAACTTTCTATCGAAGCAGTTGCTGAAATTGCCAAGAAAAATAAATTGATATGATGTGTTTCAAAGGGCTTGTCGCATTATGACAAGCCCCTTTTTCGACGGCGGGCGCCCCACGTGGCGCCCCTACAGGGAATACCGCTTGAAAGCGGTATTCCCTTGCACCCCTTCCTCACCTCGTGTATACTTAGGATAATACGATTGCCGCAGGCAAAGGAGGTCTTATCATGACAAAAACGCAGCATGGTATCATGGCTTGTGTCATCGGTGCGACGTCGTGGGGTTTTAATGGCGTCGTCAGTCAGTTCCTGCTCTCGCATTATCCGGTGGAGCCATCCTGGCTGGCATCGATACGCATGTGCCTGGCCGGGTTGTTCCTGACGCTTATGATACTGCCGACGAAGCGGGCTGAGATACGCCAGATGCTGCACGACCCAGTCAGTTTGCGCCACTTGGTCCTGTTTTCCCTGTTCGGCCTCATCCTGAGCCAGTTCTCGTATTTATCGGCCATAAAGAACTCGAACGCCGGCACGGCGACGGTCCTGCAGACGCTGAGCGTCGTCCTCATGTCGCTCTATCTAGCCGTCCGCTTCCATAAGCGGCCGACGGGGCGGGAAATCCTGTCGGTCTTCCTGGCTTTTGGCGGCGTCTATCTGGCCGCGACCAACGGCAATCCTTCGACGATGGTCATTTCCCCATTAGGCCTGACCTGGGGCCTCGTCGGCGCCATCGCCTGTGTCACCTATCCCGTCCTGTCCCAGGGGCTGGCTGCCAACTGGGGAGCCGCCGTCGCCAACGGTCTGGGCATGATTATCGGCGGCGTTTTTCTCAGCCTGTTCCTGCAGGTCTGGACGATATGGCCCGCGCTGGATTTGATGGGCTGGCTGGCCGTAGCTTTCATTATCATCATCGGCACGGCCTTGTCCTTTACAGCCTTCGTCACCGGCATCAGCGAAATCGGGCCGATGAAGGCGACCCTCCTGGGGACACTGGAACCGGTCGTCGCTTCGGTGACATCGGCCATCGCCCTGGGCACGACTTTCCACGCCGTCGAATTGGCCGGTTATGCCTGCATCATCGCTACGGTCTTCATCATCATCCTGCAAAAGAAACCAGCTGTTTCGTAATACGTACTTTTCGTGTATAATAAGAGATGAATGACTAATGTTTTTTTCATCTTTTAAGAAAGGTGTGTTACTATGATCATTGATGATGCCGGCGGCCTCGTCTTCCGCCCGCCCAGTGAAGCCCGCAGCTTCATCCTGCGCGTCACTATCGGCTGTTCCCACAATACCTGCCGTTTCTGCGATATGTACAAAGCGTCTAAATTCCGCATCCGTCCCATGGAAGAAATCGAAGGGATCATCGAACGTGGAGCTTATGCCATGCCTTTCATCCGCCGTATTTTTCTGGCCGATGGCGATGCCCTGGTCCTGCCGACGGATAAACTCGTCGCTATTATGAAGAAATGCTATGAAAAATTCCCCCATCTGAACCGTATCGGTGCTTATGCGACGCCGGCCGACCTGATCCGCAAGACGCCGGAAGAGTTGAAACGCCTCCGCGAAGCCGGCCTGGCCATCGTATACATGGGCATCGAAAGCGGCGACGACGAAGTCTTGAAGTTCGTCGATAAAGGGACGACGGCAGCTTTGACCATCGAAGCCGGGAAAAAAGCTCTGGCAGCGGGTATGAAGCTATCGACGATGATTCTCCTCGGCCTGGGCGGCCAGGAACGGACAAAGGAACATGCCCTGCATACGGCCCAGGTCGTATCAGCCATCAATCCGACTATGCTCAGCGCCTTGTCGCTCATCATCCCCCGCGAAGTCCCGCTCTATGAAGATGTCGTCAAAGGGACGTTCACGCCCTTGACGGCCCGTGGCTTTCTCCAGGAACTGGACATGATCCTGCGCCATACGGAAATGACCAAGCCCTGCATCTTCCGCAGCAACCACGTTTCCAATCTCCTGCCTGTCGGCGGCACCCTGCCGATGGACAAGGAAAAGATGCTGGCCGCTTTGGAACGCTACATCCCGCAAGTCGACGATACGCTGCCGCTCTTAAACGATAACGGCAATTTCTGATTTTTTTGCTGGAGGTGTTGTTCATGAAAAAACTCTGCCTTTTGCTCTTCTTCTGCATCCTGTCGATTACAACGGTCTTTGCCGACGGCCCGCGTTTCGATAACATGCGCACGGTCGTCATCGCCGATACGACACAGGACAGCTACGCTGCCCGTTTTATGAAAAATCGGCTGAAACAGCCCTTCCGCATCCCCTACTGGGACCGCATCGAAACGGATACAGCCCTGGCTCCGTCAGATGTCAACATCGATACTTTGCGCGCCCTTTCAGCGCAGTATAAAGCCGATGTCGTCCTGGTCCCCGTCGTCCAGACCTGGTACTGGCGGCAGCACATGGCCGGATTCTGGCGTTACGATGACGATGAAATCATCACGGAATGTCTCTATCACCTGACGGTATACGCCTACGATAAGCGGACCGATACCCTCAAGAGCTACAGCGATAAAGGCCGTGAAGTCGAATCGGCATCTATCCTGAACGATCCCAACGAAATCCTGACGGAATCCATGGACCGCATCATGAAGAAACTGCCCTATAAACGCATCCCGACGGACATCGAAGACGTCGCAACCGGCGGGACTTCCTTGCAGACCAAAACCACCGAAGGCGGTGCCAAAATCCTGACCAACACCTTCCCGCAGGCCATTTGAGGTTAGGGGTTAGGGGCTAGGGGCTAGGGGTTAGGGGTTAGGGGCTAGGGGCTCGTGGCTCGTAAAAAAGAGGCTGTCGCACGTGCGACAGCCTCTTTTTCATGAACTTTTATCCATCATATTCTCGATTTCGTGCAGGCTGGCTTCTGCTTTTTGGCTATCGAAGGGTTCGCAGTGGACGCGGTCGCGGCCGGCGGCTTTGGCCTGATAGAGGATGTGGTCGGCTAAGGCGAACATCTTCCGCAAGTCAACGGCGCCCTGACAGAAGCCCCAGGTATAACCGCCGCTCATCGTCGGCTGGCGGGTCAAATCATGAAAAGGCAGTTTCTTCAAGTCTTGCTGAAACCGCTCTACATCGTCCTGGAACGAGGGCTGTTTCCGGAACGACAGGATCAGGAATTCATCACCGCCATAGCGGTATACCCAATCGGGGTGAAAGGCATGGCGCAAAAGCCCGCTGATACCGGACAGGATATCATCACCGAGTACATGGCCATAGGTATCATTGAAAAACTTGAACTGATCAATATCGCAAATCATGACGCAGAGGGTCTTTCCCAAATACTGTTCAAAGTCTTCCCGCAGAGCTTCGCGGTTCAGCAGCCCTGTCAGCTCATCGGTCCGGCTCCGCTGGTAAAACTCTTCATTCCTGGAACGGAGATTCATCCGTATCTGCGCAAAAGACAGGGCCAGATGGCGCCTTGAAAAGATGATGACCAGACAGACCAAATAAAAGAGGACGATATCGTATTGATCCTGCCAGGCAATCTGATGACCCGTTATCGCGATGACGGCAAAGGTCGTGACCAGATTGACGGCAATGATAGGGAACAAGACCTTGAGGTTATCGTAAACAGGCAGTAAATAGACCAGGATTAGGATGAGCAGGTATTCAAAGAAGAAGCTGCTCCCATCCTGGGTCGTGAAAAAAGTGAGACAAGCCAGGGATGAATTGATGAATAAAAAGATATAGGCCAGGCTTTCCAATATTTTTTTATCGCGGACCGCCCCGTGCAGGCACTGATAAAATCCGGCCAAAAAGATGACATTGACAGCGAAAAGGATAAGGTAGACCAGCGTCGCACTGATTGCCGGCAAAACAGCGCCGGAGGCGTTGGGTGCATACGTACCGATTCCCCCGGTCAGGGCGATGAGACAGAGGAGACAGGAAATAAAGCTACAGGCATAGAGATTGTCCCGTATTTTCCGTTTACTGAATTCCGGATCTGCTAAAATAGTCTGAATATCCTGTAAAGTACCAAATGGCCCCTGTAACATTCGATAGATATGTTTTCGTAAATATATAACAAATTTCATGAAAAAAGCCCCCATTTGTATATTTAATAGTAACAAAACAAAGGGGGACTTTCAAGTTTTACGCGGTGAACTTAATGATTTCCCGGTACGGCTTCCATGAGTGCTTCGGCATTAGCCTTTTCCTCAGCTTCATGGGCATCCATGTGGCGGGCAAAGATACCGGCCAGGATAGAACCCGTTACCTGATGGATAGCTGCTCCGACAGCGGCCGGAATAGCGACAGCCGGGGCAAAGAAGACCGATACCAGCGAGATAGCCAGAGCATCGTTCTGCATGCCGACTTCCAACGTAACCGAGTGCTGCTGTTTCTTGCCTAAGCCCAGCTTTCCCGTAACGAAATAACCGATGAGGAAACCGCCAAGATTGTGCAGGAGGACCATGAGGATGATGAAGATACCCATATCCAGAATCTTAGCTCCATTGATGGCAATGACACCGCCGACGATAACCAGGACACCGAAAGCCGAAACGAGGACCAGGACCTTCGACAGGGAGGCAATATGCTTTTCTCCCATCAGGCGGTGCGTCAACAACCCGAGTACCAAGGGAACCAGGATGACTTTCATGACCGTCATGGCCATGGCTATAAAGGAAACTTCGACCCACTGACCGGCCAGGCCCCAGACGATGAAAGGCATCATAATCGGCGCCAGCAAAGTCGAACACGTCGTAATGGAAACGGACAGGGGTACATCGGCCTTGGCCAGGAAGCCCATGACATTCGACGCCGTCCCGCTGGGACAGGAACCAAGGAGAATCATGCCGACAGCGATTTCCGGCGGCATTTCAAAAGCCAGGACCAGGGCATAGGCCAAGAGGGGCATAATCGTATAGTGAGCCGTGCAGCCGATGAGGACTTCCTTCGGCCGCTGGACAATCAGTTTAAAGTCCCGGGCATGAAGCGTCATGCCCATGCCAAACATGATGACGCCTAATAAGAGGACCGTATGGGGAACTGCCCAGAGAAAGGCATTGGGCATGAAATAAGCCCAGATGACGACGAGAAAGACGATATACGTCAAATTCTTACCAACAAAACCGCTCAACTTTCCAATGAAATCCATCATAGTCACGCACATCCTTTCCAAAATCAGACCAGACAAATACAAATACGCAAACGGTTTTGATGGAGCAAAAAAAAACTTTGCCTCTAAAAAAAGAGACAAAGTATTCACTCTGCGGTACCACTCTCATTGTCGTAATGACCACTCTTCCAGCATCTCCGGGCCAGCCCATGTAATGCCTGGCAAGGTAACGGTTGCCTGCCGGCTGCGTCTACTAACAACATGCGTTCGGGCAGCAGCTCCTGGACGACTTCATGCCGGGATTCCATCCTGCCTCTCAGCCACCAGCAGGTCTCTGTCATGGTTTCCCAAACATTACTCTTTCCATTCAACACTGTTTTGTATTTGTTGAGGCCTATTATACCGTGTCTGCTCGGCAAAGTCAACAATATTTTAAGTCAGTTGTACGTTTTACCAGCAAATTTTTATATATTTTGCCGCTATTTTTCTGCATTTTATAATTGAAATTTAAATTTGAATTATATATAATAAGAAGAGAAAGTATAGCTCTCCGTCCCAAGAAAGAAGGAATGACCATGATACCTGCTTCCCTGCAAGCTCATAAGAAACAGCTCTTCATCTTTATCATTCTCCTGGCCGCTGCCGCCGGATCCTGGTTTTACTGGCACCAGCCCAAGGCAGCACCGCTTACGCTCCACGGCAATGTCGATGTCCGTCAGGTTTCGCTTACGTTCAATGCCAGCGAACGCATCGCCGCCATGAATGTCGAAGAAGGCGACCGCGTCCACAAAGGACAGGTCCTGGCTACGCTCAATACGACGCCCCTGGAATTGACGATTGCCCGCTGCCAGGCGCAAATCGCCCAGCAGGAAGCCGTCGTCGCCAAGATGAACAACGGCTCGCGTCCTGAAGAAATCGCCGAAGCCGCCGCTTCCGTCCAGTCGGCCCAGGCAGAAGCCGACAATGCGGCCGCCGATTATCAACGCATGAGCACACTCTATGCCGGTGATGCCATCAGCAAGCAGACGCTGGACGCAGCCGAAGCCAAGGCCAAGTCGACCGCGGCTACCCTGGCCCATGCCCAATCGGCTCATGACCTGGCCAATAATGGCTATCGCCAGGAAGACATCGACGCGGCCCAGGCGCAGCTCCAGTCCCTGCGCAATGAACTGCAGACCGCCCAATACAATCTGAGCCAGGCTACCCTCGTCGCCCCGCAGGATGGCGTCATCCGATCGCGCCTCGTCGAACCGGGTGACATGGCCTCGCCGTCGACGCCGGTCTACACGCTCAGCCTGGATACGACCAAATGGATCCGTGCCTATATTTCCGAAGATAAGCTGGGGAAAATCCACGAAGGCCAGGCCGCAACGGTCACCATCGACAGCGTCGACACCCCCTTGACGGGCCAGGTCGGCTACATTTCCGATACGGCAGAATTTACGCCGAAATCGGTAGAAACGGATGACCTGCGGACGTCGCTGGTCTATGAAGTCCGGATTTACGTCACCGACCCCGGCAATGTCCTGCGCCTGGGCATGCCGGCAACGGTCACCTTCTGAGGCAGAAAGGAAGGATAGCCATGACAAACTGCTCGTCATCGCAGGCGGCCCTGGCCATTGAAGCTCAGGGAATCGTAAAGCAATTCACCCGGCCCGGACAGACCAGCCCGATCACAGCCTTAGCAGCGGTGTCACTGACGGTCCGCACGGGGAGCCTGACGGCCATCATCGGGCCTGACGGAGCTGGCAAGACAACGTTCATGCGCCTCGTCTGTGGCCTGTTAAAAAGCGATGCCGGTACCCTGTCAGTCCTGGGTACCGACGTGGCCAGCCATCCTCAGGCCGTCCAGGACCACATCGGTTATATGCCCCAGAAATTCGGTCTCTATGAAGACCTGTCCGTACAGGAAAACCTGGACCTCTATGCCAATCTCCATGCCGTTCCCCAAGCCGTGCGCCAGGACCGCTTCCAAAAACTGCTGGACCTGACCGGACTGAGCCCGTTCACACAGCGCCTGGCCGGCAAGCTCTCTGGCGGTATGAAGCAGAAACTGGGCCTGGCCTGCACCCTCGTTTCCATGCCGCCCCTGCTGCTCCTTGATGAACCGACCGTCGGCGTCGACCCCTTATCGCGGCGGGAACTGTGGCAAATCCTCGACACCCTGTCGGCGTCGGGGGCCCTGACCGTCCTGGTCGCGACGGCGTACCTGGAAGAAGCTGAACACTGCCATGACGTCTACATCCTGCATAAAGGCCATATCCTGGCCCAGGGCGCACCGGACGCGCTCTGCCAGTATTCCCAGGACCGCTGTTATATCGTCGAGCCGCCAGAAGGCGTCCCGCCGCGGCTCATACAGGCTGCCCTCATCGATGAAACGGAAGCCGTAGCCGATGCCGTTCCCGAAGGCGGTGCCGTCCGTTTCAGCCTGACGCCGAAGGCCCGCCTGGAAGACCTCTCCCTGTCCGGTCTGGCTGTAACGGCCGTCCCGGCCAGACTGGAAGACAGTTTCATGGGCCTCCTGCGCCAGCAGGAACCGCCCGTACCTTCCCAGTACCGCCGCCCTGACGTAACGGCTGCCAAGAAGACCGGTACAGGCCGCAAAATCATCGAAGTCAGGGATATCGTCCGCCGCTTCGGCGATTTCATCGCCGTCAATCATACATCGTTCAGCGTTTACGAAGGGGAAATCTTCGGGCTCCTCGGCCCGAACGGAGCTGGGAAATCGACGACGTTCCGCATGCTCTGCGGCCTGCTTCCCGTATCGTCCGGCCAGATTTCCGTAGCCGGCGTCAATCTGCGGACAGCCCGTGCCCAGGCCAGGGCCCATATCGGTTATGTGGCACAAAAATTCTCCCTCTATACGACGCTGTCTGTTGAAGAGAACCTCCGCTTCTTCGGCAGTGCCTACGGCCTGTACGGCCACCGGCTGGACCAGCGCATCGAAGCGGTCATCGAAGAATTCGATTTATCCGGCTTCCGCCATATGCCGGCTGGCAACCTGCCTGGCGGCTACAAACAGCGCCTGTCCATGGCCACGGCCCTGCTCCATGAACCGCCTATCCTCTTTCTCGACGAACCGACGAGCGGCATCGATCCACTGGCCCGTCGTCTCTTCTGGCGGCAGATCACGGACCTGTCGGAAAAAGGGACGACGATCATCGTCACGACGCATTTCATGGAGGAAGCCGAATACTGCGACCGCATCATGATACAGGACCGGGGCCAGCTCATCGCTATCGGCACGCCTTCCGCTATCCGGGAACAAGGCGGTAACAGCCCGACCATGAATGACGCCTTCATCCATATCGTCGAGTCCGGCCGCCATCGTCAGGAGGTATCATCATGAACCTGCACCGTTTTTTGGCCTTATGCCATAAAGAGTTTTGCCAGATGCTCCGCGATCCCAGCAGCTTTCTCATCGGCATCGTCATCCCCCTCATGCTCATCATCCTCATGGGGTCCGGCTTATCGCTCGATGTGAAAGACCTGCCCGTCGCTGTCGCCCTGGAAGACAGTTCGCCGACGGCCCGCAGCGCCCTTCACTTTCTCGACGGCTCCCCTTATTTCTCACCACACTACGTATCTTCCATGAGTGAAGCCGCAGCCCTGATGGATGCGCGCCAGGCCGATGCCATCATCGTCATCCCGCCGGATTTCACGGACCGCCTGGAACAGGGCCACGCCACTGTCCAGGTTCTCTTATACGGCGTCGATGCGACGACGGCCAATGCGGCCAATACTTACATTTCTAGCGGCTTCCAGGCCTGGCAGGCCACTTGGGCCAAGAGCCATGGTGCCGTGTCCCGGCCTGGTACGATCAGCGTCGTATCGCGGCAATGGTTCAACGATGCCAACACGAGCTCATGGATGTTCGTCCCGGGTCTCATCGTCATCGTCATGACCCTGGTCGGCGTCTTCCTGACCTCCCTGGTCATGGCCCGCGAATGGGAACGAGGCACACTGGAAGCCTTGTTCGTCACGCCGGTCCGCCCCTTGGAAATCATCACAGCCAAAATGATTCCCTACTTCTGCATCGCCCTGGCCGGCCTCATCCTCTGCCTCCTCGCCGCTTATTACGGCTATGGCGTACCCATGCACGGTTCCCTGGCCATTATCCTCCTGGCATCGGTCGAATACATCTTCGTCGCCATCGGCATGGGCCTCACTATTTCATCGCTGACCAAGAACCAGTTCCTGGCCTGCCAGATGGCTCTGGTCGTCAGCCTGCTCCCTACGGTCATGCTCAGCGGCTTCCTCTTTGACCTGCGCAGCGTGCCGACAGCCATTGCCGTCATCGGCCACGTCCTGCCGGCGACGTATTACATGGAATTGATGAAATCCTTATTCCTGGCCGGCACGACGGGGACCATGGTCGTCAAGGACTGTGCCATTCTCGGCGCTTATGCCGCATTCTTCGTTTTCCTGTCCCTGCGCGTCACGAAAAAGGGGGTTGCCTGATGGATACCTTCCGATCAACTTTTTATAAAATCTATAGGCTCATCGTCAAAGAACTGCTGACGACCTTGAAAGACCCGAAGAGCCGTGTCATCCTGGTCATCCCCGTCCTCGTCCAGGGATTCCTCTTCGGGTATACGGCGACGTATAATCTCGACAACGTCCCATATGCGCTCGTCGACGAAGACCACAGCCGCGAATCGGCGGACTTCATCGCCCATCTCGATGGGACCGGCATTTTTCAGCGCGTCCAGACCTTGTCGTCGACGCAGCAGATTGCCCAGGCCATCGACAGTGGAGAAGCCATGATCGTCATTACCGTTCCGTCAGACTTTGCCCGCCGCCTGAACAGCGGCCAGGAAGCTCCAATCCAGACGATCACCGATGGGCGCAATCCCATGACGGCCGGCCTGGCGGCTGGTTACGTCGCTTCCATCGTCTCCGCCATGAATGTCCAGCGCAGCGGTCATCAGCCGCTCATCGACATCCGTTCACGCATCTGGTATAACCCCAACAATATTACACGCCGTATGTTCCTGCCATCGCTTATCCCCATGCTGGCTTTGACGCAGGTCCTCATCCTGGCCGGGCTCTCTGTCGCCAGGGAACGGGAAAACGGCACCTTCGACCAGCTGCTGGTCACACCGCTGACGCCGCCGGAAATCCTCATCGGCAAAGCCGTACCGCCCATCCTCATCGGCTTCGTCCAGGCGACGCTCATGTTGTGCATCGCCGTGTTTTGGTTTAAAATACAAATAGTTGGTTCTCTGGCCGCCCTATACCTTACGATATTCATTTTTCTCGTGAGTTGTGTCGGCCTGGGCCTGTCGATTTCAGCCATAGCTAAAAACATGCAGCAAGTCATGGTATACTGTTTCTTATTCCTCATGCCCATGATGCTCCTGTCGGGACTGGCGACACCGGTCCGCAACATGCCGCAGGTTCTGCAATATGTGACTTATATCAACCCTATGCGCTTTGCCATCGAAGCCATACGCCGCATCTACCTGGAAGGCGCCGGTGTCTCTGCGATTGCCTATACCTATCTGCCCATGCTGGTCGTCGCTGCCGTCACGCTGCCCCTGGCTGCCTGGCTGTTTCGCCATAAATTATCATAGAAAGAGGGATTGCTATGCCTCACAAAGCGCCTGTGACGTCGAGCCGCGAAGACGGCCGGGAAACAAAAGCACGTATCATCGAAGCTGCAGGTCCGCTCTTTGCCCAACACGGTTATGACGGTACGACAAGCAAGGAAATTTGCCAAAAAGCCGGTGTCAACATGGCCGCCGTCAATTATCATTTCGGCAGCCGCGACGGCCTGTACATGGCCGTCCTCGAAGAAGTCCAGGACTACCTGGTCAATGTAGACGTACTCAAAAAACTGGCGCAGCAAGAAGGCTCGCCGCGCCAGAAATTAGAACGTTTCGTCGATTATTTTATAGAAGATGCCTTTCGCCGCAACGATTGGCATGTCCGCGTCTGGATCCAGGAGCTCCTGCACCCGTCACCGTATATCCAGAAAATCATTTCCCAAAAGGGCCTGCCTAAATTCTACATTTCTTCAGTCATCCTGCAGCAGGCCTTAGGCTATGACACAGCCGATATCGGATTTTACAGCGCCTACATCAGCCTCATCGCGCCGTTTACATTGGCTTTCCTAGCCCAGAACAGTCCGGTCATCGACGCCCTTCCCGTGCATTATCCGAAAGAAGAATTCATCCAGCACTTAAAGGAAAACTTTTTCAAAATCCTCGATGCCCTGACGCTTCCCAAAGCGTGACGCCTGTCCGGGCTACTTGAGGACAGACCGGACCCGGGCCTGAAGTTCCGGCACGACGTCGGCTTCGAACCAGGGATTCTTGGCCTGCCAGCGGAAGTTGAGCGGACTGGGATGGACGATGGGGAAATAATCCGGCAAATAGGCCTGGTAATTCTGCACCGTTTCCGTCAGATTGCGGCCCGTCCGGCCTTTCAAATAGTAGTCGATGGCGTACTTGCCGACGAGGAGGGTCAGTGCCAGGTCCGGCATAAGTTTTAAAATTTCACCATGATATTCCTGAGCGATGAACCGTCTCGGCGGTTTGTCGCCCGTTTTCGCTTTGCCGGGATAGTAGAAATCCATAGGCATGATGGAGATGGCCGGCGAATAAAAAATCTGACTGTCAATACCCATCCAGGCCATTAGTTTTTCACCGGACTTATCATGGAAGGGAATGCCCGATTCTTCGACCTTTTTGCCCGGAGCCTGTCCGATAATCAGGATTTTCGCAGCCTCGTGAATCTGAAAAATAGGCCCGATGCCCCGCTGGGTATAAACCGCGTTCCGTTCATCTGCTTTCAGTTTTTCGATAATTGTTTGCAAATCCATAGTACACACTCTCATACCAATAAATGATAATAAATAATAGGAATGAACAGGGCCGGCAGGAAGTCGGCTACTTTCAGTTTCGTCAGCTGGAACATGTTGAGGGCAATGCCCAGGATCATAACGCTGCCGACGGCATTGAGTTCCCGGATGACGTCGGGTGTCATGAGCGGCATGATGAAGGTCGCCAGCAGATAGAAAAAGCCCTGATAGATGAAGAGGACGATGCCGACGGGAACGACGCCTAAGCCATAAAGGGTCCCAAAAATAAAGGACGACGTAAAGTCGAGGGCACTCTTAAAATACAAGAGGTCATTATTCCCCAGCGCCGCCTGGATAGGCCCGAGGATAGCCATGGCGCCGATGACCTGCATGATGGATAAGGTGACGAAGCCCCGGACGAACCGCGAATCGTCGCCCTGGCCCATGCGCTTCTTGAGGAATTCCCCGAAGCGGTTCATGCCGTCTTCGATGCCGATGAGCGTCCCCACGAGGGTCCCGATGATCATACTGGCCAGCACCAGGAGCAGGTTCTGACTTTGGACCGCCCCTTGTATCCCCATGATGGCCACGCACAGTGAAATGACGCCAAAAATGGCCTTGGTAAAGCGCTCAGGTATGCCGCGCTTCAAAAAAAATCCCAGCAGCGCTCCTAAAGAAGACGTCACGGCATTGACGATAACAGCGAACATGTAATTTCCTCCTGATAAGTAAATTTGTGTCTATTATAGCAGAAAAAAGAGGCTGTCGCATTAAGACAGCCTCTTTTTACGTTGATCGTAGGTCGTTCATCGTTTGTCGTATGGG